>NZ_JBHZCY010000032.1:0-73469 GCF_042786665.1 Kitasatospora sp. NPDC059146
TACACGTGTTGTTCCTACGGCGCGCCGACGGCCCCCCCCGCCCCAACTCCGCGCCGTACCGCGGAGTTCGGGCGCTTCGTCGTCGAGGGGTGCGGCGGCGGGCGAACCGCCGCTCCCGTCGAATTGAACGTGTTCAATATGCGCGCTACGCTCGGGGTGAAGATGAGGGGGAACTCATGAAGATCGTCATCCCCGGCGGCTGCGGCGCGCTCGGGACCCTGCTCGACCGCAGCCTGACGGCCGCCGGGCACCAGGTCACGGTGCTCACCCGCCGCCCCGCCGGGCCCCGGCAGGTCGGCTGGGACGGACGGACCCAGGGTGCCTGGGCAGCCGAGCTGGACGGCAGCGACGTGGTCGTCAACCTGGCCGGGCGCAGCGTCAACTGCCGCTACACGCAGGAGAACCAGCGGGCCATGATGGACTCCCGGGTGGACTCCGCCCGGGCCGTCGGCCGGGCGATCGCCGCCGCCCGCAGGCCGCCCGCCGTCTGGCTGCAGATGAGCACCGCCACCGTCTACGCCCACCGGCACGACGCGCCCAACGGCGAACTGGACGGCCGGATCGGCGGCACCGAGCCCGACGCCCCCGCCTCCTGGCGGTACAGCGTCGAGATCGCCCGGGCCTGGGAGGAGGCCCAGACCGACGCCGACACCCCGCACACCCGGCGCCTCGCGCTGCGTACCGCCGTCGTCCTCGGCCCCGAGCGCGGGGGCGCCTTCGACTCGCTGTCGTGGCTGGCCCGGCTCGGTGTCGGCGGGCCGATCGCGGGTGGCGCCCAGTACGTGTCGTGGATCCACGAGCAGGACTTCGTCCGTGCCGTCGAGTTCCTGATCGCCCGGCAGGAGCTCAGCGGCCCGGTCAACCTCGCCGCCCCGAACCCGATGCCCCAGCGCGAGTTCATGCGCGAGCTGCGCGCGGGCTGGGGCATGCCGCTGGCGCTCCCGGCGACCCGCTGGATGGCCGAACTCGGCGCCTTCGCACTGCGCTCGGAGAGCGAACTGCTGTTGAAGAGCCGCCGGGTGGTGCCCGCCCGACTGCTGGAGGCGGGCTTCGCCTTCGCCTACCCGGACTGGCCGGAGGCCGCCCGCAACCTGGTGCGGCGGCTGCGCGGACGGTGAGGCGGGCGGCGGCACGGACGGCGGCGCGGGCCCGGGGGAGGGCCGGGGCGTCACGGGGCTGTCACAGCTGCGCGCCGGAGCTTGCCCGGAGCGGGCCGGGACGGGACGGTGGTGGCGGCCACGGGGGGCGGGGCCACGGGGGAGGGGGCGCGGGATGCGCACGGTGCGGTTGTCGTCCATGCAGATGCGGAGCGAGCGTTCCGGTGTCGGCTTCACGCTGATGGTCGTCACGGGCGTCGCCCTGGCCGTCACGGGCGCGGTCGACGCCTTCGGGGCCTTCCTGGTCGCGGCCCTGGTCGCCGCGGCCGCGCTTTTCGCCACGCCGTACGCCTTCTGGCTGAGGGCCGACGAGCAGGGCGTCACCCTCGTCCGGTACCTGCTGCCGCGCCGCTTCGCCTGGGCGGAACTCCGCGGTCTGGCGATGGAGTTCGACGAGGACGAGGAGATCGGCAGGCGCTGCCTCACCCTGCGGCTGGGGCTCGCCGATCCGCCGGGCCGGTTCGCGGGACCGCTCCTCGGCAAGGTCCTGGTCACCCGGGAGGACGCCCCCTCGGGCGTTCCGCCGCGGGCCATGGCCGAGCTGTTCGCGGTCTTCGGGGAGCGCGGACTGCCTGTCGAGGAGGCGGGGTTCGCCAACGAGGTGCTCCGGGTGCGGGGCCTCCCGAAGCTGCCGCCGCTGCGGGTGTGGGCCGCGCCCGCGGAGGGGGCGCCCGGGGCGGAGCGGGCCTACGCCGACGCGCCGGGCATCGACCAGGAGGCGGACGCCCTGCCGCCCGAGGTCCGGCGGCCCCGGCAGCGTGGCCGGCGCGAGTACCTGCTGCGGCGCGCCGCGCTGGCCGACCGGGTCTTCCTGCGGGACGGGGACGGGCTGGCGCTGGCGATCGCCCTGCGGGCGGCGGAGGAGCTGGTGACGTACGACCAGGTCACGGTCGAGGGCGACCAGCGGCACTACGTGCGTGAGCAGTACCTGGGCTGGCGCACCCGCCGGCCGTAACGGAGCTCAGTCCCCGGCCGGGTCCCCGGTCCGGTCCTCGGCTGGGTCCGTGGCCAGCAGGTGGTCCAGCACCCGGCCGAACACCAGCCGCCCGGCGAGCGCCACCGCCGGGTCGAACAGCCGGGGCAGCCCGGTGATCCGCAGCTCCTCGGCCCACACCGCCTCGCTGCCCGCGCCCACCGCGCGGACCCGCAGTTCGGCGCCGCCGCGCACCACCCGGCCGCGCTTCGCGAGCCGGCACCGCTCGGGCGCGGCCAGCTCGACCAGCTCCATCGGGTCGTCGAGGCGCAGCGGCCCCAGGGTCGTCCGGGCCAGGACCACGTCCCCCACCTGCTGCCCGCCGCCCCGCACCACGCTCACCCGGGTGAACGGCACCCGGTCGCCGTGCCGGTGCCAGGCGGTCAGCCGGGCCCAGCACTCGGCGGGCGGCAGTGGGGAACGGCGGGTCAGGACGAATCGGGCCATGCGGCAGTGTAGGGCGGAAAGGCGCACGATCCGGCCGCCGACTCCCGGTCAAAGCTTGGCAAAGTCCAGCCCGTTCCCTGGATGTGCCATTGCACATGTCACATCATGCTCTCCATGAGAAAAGCCATCTCCCTGCTCTCGGCCGCCGCGGCCCTCGCCACCTTCGGCGGACTCGTCGGCCCCGCCTCCGCCGCCGAACCGGACGGCCCCGACCTGGTCGACACCGGTCAGGGCGCGCTCGCCTGGAGCTCCTGCAACGACCCGGCCACCCCGGCCCTCCAGTGCGCGATGCTGGAGGTGCCGGTGGACTACGCCGACCCGCACGGGCGCAGGATCAGGATCAAGCTCAACCGGCTGCCCGCCACCGCGCCCAAGGACAAGCAGCAGGGCCCGATCCTGCTCAACCCCGGCGGCCCCGGCGACTCCGGACTGTGGATGCCCGCCTACATCGCCGGGAAGATCCCGGCGGACGTCGCCGCCACCTACGACTGGATCGGCTTCGACCCGCGCGGCACCAACGGCAGCGACCCCCACGTCATCTGCGACGCCCACTACTTCGACGCCGAGCGCCCCGACTACCAGCTGGGCCAGGGCACTTCGAAGGCCTGGCTCAAGAAGGCGGCGGGCTACGCCGCCGACTGCGCGGCCGACTGGTCCTGGCTGCTGCCGCACATGACCACCGTCGACAACGCCCGCGACCTGGACAGCATCCGACGGGCCCTCGGCGCACCGAAGATCAACTACTACGGCGGCTCCTGGGGCACCTCGCTCGGCTCCACCTACGGCCAGCTGTTCCCCTCCCACGTGCGCCGGATGGTGCTGGACAGCATCGTCGGCCCGACCATCAGCTGGTACGACCACAACGTCCTCCAGGACGAGGAGCACCAGCGCCGCTTCGACGCCTTCACCGCCTGGGCCGCCAAGGCCGACTCGACCTACCACCTGGGCACCGACCCCGCCGCCGTGGCCCGGGCCTACCACCAGGTCGAGGACGCCCTGCGCAAGGACCCGGTCGACGCCGCCCCGGCACCCGGGAAGATCGGCCCCGCCGAGTTCGAGGACACCTTCTACGGCGGCGGCTACAACTTCCTGCGCTGGCCCCGGATGGCCACCGTGCTGTCCGGCTACCTCACCCAGCACGACACCCGGCCGCTGAACATCGCCTACAACAAGTACGCGGCCCCCGGCGCCGACGACGGCGCCTTCCCCGCCTACAACGCCGCCCAGTGCACCGAGAACGCCTGGCCCCGCGACTGGGAGTACTGGAAGAAGGACCAGGCGAAGGTCGACGCCCGCGCGCCCTTCTACGCCTACAACAACATGTGGTACAATGCCGCCTGCATGTTCTGGCCCTACCAGGGCAACCCGGCCGGCCGCTTGAAGATCACCGGCAAGGGCCTGCCCCCCGTCCTGCTCTTCCAGGCCACCGAGGACGCCGCCACCCCCTACCAGGGCGGCCTCGCCATGCACGACGCGCTGCCCGGCTCCAAGCTCGTCGTCCAGAACGGCGGCAGCTTCCACGAGATCCTCTTCCACGACAACGCCTGCCTGGACGACACCTTCACCGCCTACCTGCGCGACGGCAGCCTGCCCCAGGGCAAGGGGCGGATCGCCAGGACCTGCGCCCCCGAGGCCGACCCGGCCCCCGTGTACGTGACCCCGCCGCCCGCCACCGCGAAGGCCCTCACCACCGCACCGGCCGCCCCGCTCGCCCCCAGCGACCCCGAGGCCGTGCGCGGGGTGCTGCGCTAGGAATCCCCCGAAGGACCGACAGCACTGAGCGGCGCAGCCCCCCTTCACCGGGGGGCTGCGCCGCAGTGTTCGGCGCAAGGGTCAGTGGCCGCCCGCGCCGTCCAGGAGGCCTACTCGAACTCGGTACGGGCGATCAGGCCGTGCCAGGTGTCCCGTCCGACCACGCCGTCCACACCGTTGGCGTCGGAGAACTTCGTCTGGTAGGCCACCACCGCGTTGTACGTCTTGCCGCCGAAGGAGCCGTCCACGAAGTTGGGGACGTCCTGGCTCGGGACGACGCCCAGCTGGAGGAGATCGGACTGCAGCTCCTTGACGCAGACGCCGCTCGAGCCCATGCGGAGCGTCACGCTCGGGAGGTCCCAGCCCAGGTAGTGGTAGCTGCCGACCTGCTGCATGCAGGACTGCCAGTAGCCGTACTCCGCCTGGGCCGGCGTCGCGGTCAGTCCCGCGACGGCTGCCACCGCCGCGCCGAGCATCGCGGTGGTACGGACGGCGCGCTTGCCTACTGCCTTCATGAGTCTTTCCTTCAAGTGGTGGGTGGGCCGGGCGGTTCCCGCGCCGGCCGTCGGTGCTGCCCGGAACGGTCAGTTGTCGAACCGCTGGCACGCGTAGTTCGGGTTGTAGAGCTTCTCCCAGGTCTTGGGGCCGACGATGCCGTCCTCCGACAGCCCGTTGCAGTGCTGGACCCAGATCACGCCGGCGTAGGTCTCCTGGCCGTACTGGCCGTCCACCTGCACCGCGTGGTTCATCCCGAAGCCGCTCTCGAAGAGGATCAGGCACTGGGCCTGCTTGACCGCGTCGTTGTTCTGGTTCGGGGACACGTAGGGCCTGGCGCTGTCCGAGA
Organism: Kitasatospora sp. NPDC059146; assembly: GCF_042786665.1. Taxonomy (NCBI): domain Bacteria; kingdom Bacillati; phylum Actinomycetota; class Actinomycetes; order Kitasatosporales; family Streptomycetaceae; genus Kitasatospora; species Kitasatospora sp. NPDC059146. The sequence continues at coordinate 5,174 of NZ_JBHZCY010000032.1, forward strand.
TGTAGCTGCAGTACACGTCCGCGGACGCCTGCGGGGCCAGGGCCACCATGCCTCCCAGGGCGATGGCAGCGGATGCGGTGAGGGCGGCCATCCGGCGCCGGAACTTGCTCATGACGAACTCCCTGGAAACAGCTGGCGTGCACGGAACTTCGGGCGGACTCGCGCGGCTCCCGACCGGCCGGAGGCGCCCCGACGGCGGCCCAGGTGCTGGGCCGCCGGGACCTGGGGTGGGATCACCAGGCGACGAAGCGCAGGGCGGGCCAGGTCTCGGGGCCGACGAAGCCGTCCTGGCTCAGGCTCTGCTTGCTCTGGACGTCACGAACGGCGTCCTGCGTCTTCGGCCCGTAGTAGCCGTCCACGACCAGGTTGTTGCCGATCGTGTTGAGCAGGCACTGCGCCTCGACCGTGGCCCAGCTGAAGGAGTTCGGGGACGGGGTCTCGGTGTAGCCGTTGTAGAAGCCGAAGTGCTTGTCCGACTCGGAGGACTTGTACGGCGCGCCGGCCTGCTCGTACTCACGGCCGGCGCAGCTGATCTGGGTCGACGCCGACGCGGTGCCGGCGGTGGCGATGCCACCCGTGGCGAGGAGCAGGGTCGCGGCCGCCGCGAGAGTGGCCTTCTTCATGATGTTCATCGCAGTCCTCCGTAGCCGGGCCGCCGGCCGCTGTCGCGCGGCTCGCCCCGTGATCCGTCGGTCCACCCCGGAGCCGACAGGGAGGACTCTGCACCAGGCGCGAGCCCGTTCGGCCCGCTGGGACGCTGACAGGGGACGCCGCTGCCCGTCCCAGGGCGCTGACCTGCGGATTGGGACACGGCGACCGGTCATCCGGGGACGGGGGAGGGACATGGAAGGGACGGCGCGAGGGGTCCGGGATCCGTGGCAACGCCCCGGTTCAACGGTGCCGGGGGCGAGGCCAGGTCAGGAACCGCCGCCGGAAGGACCGACGGCGCTGAGCGGCGCGGCCAGCGACTCCAGGCTGCGCCGCTCGGCCTTCACCCCGATGGCGGCCTCGACGAGGCCGGCGGCCGTCATCAGGGCGGCGCCGATGCAGAAGGCGAGCGTGGTGTCGGCGACCTTCCCGCTGCTGACCAGGCCGTTGAAGAGCAGCGGGCCGCTGATGCCGCCGACCGCCGTGCCGACGGCGTAGAAGAAGGCGATGGACATGGCCCGGGTCTCCAGCGGGAAGATCTCGCTGACCGTCAGATAGGCCGCGCTGGCCCCCGCCGAGGCGAGGAAGAGCACGGCCGTCCAGCAGGCCGTCATGGTGGCGGCGGAGAGCGAGCCCTGCTGGAAGAGCGCGGCGGTGCCGAACAGCAGGACGCCGGAGCCGAGGTAGGTACCGGCGATCATGGGCTTGCGGCCGACGGAGTCGAAGAGGTGGCCGAGCAGCAGCGGGCCGAGGAAGTTGCCGACCGCGATCACCGCGAAGTAGTAGCCGGTGTCGCCCTCCGGCACCGCGAAGTAGGTGGTCAGGATGGTGGCGTAACCGAAGGTCACCGCGTTGTAGAGGAAGGCCTGGCCGATGAAGAGCGCCAGCCCGAGGACGGTGCGGCGGGGGTAGCGGCGCACCACGGTGCGGGCGATGGCGACGAAGCCGAGCGGCTCCCGCTCGCGGATCAGGATCGGCTCCCCGGTGACCGCCGGCAGCGGCTGCCCGGTCTCCTCCTCGATGCTCCGCTCGGCCTCCGCGACGACCTGCTCGGCCTCCGGCGCCCGCCCGTGGGTGAACAGCCAGCGCGGGCTCTCCGGCACGTGCCGGCGCACCAGCAGGATCACCAGGCCCAGCACCACGCCGATGCCGAAGGCGAGCCGCCAGCCGAGGTCGGTGGCGAACAGCGAGGTGTTGAGCAGGGCGATGGAGGCGAAGGCGCCGAGCGCGGCGCCGATCCAGAAGCTGCCGTTGATGACCAGGTCGACCCGGCCGCGGACCCGGGCCGGGATCAGTTCGTCGATCGCCGAGTTGATGGCCGCGTACTCGCCGCCGATCCCGAAGCCGGTGAAGAAGCGGCAGAGGAAGAAGAACCAGGCCGTCCAGGAGAGCGAGGTGACGGCGGTGGCGGCCAGGTAGACGGCGAGGGTGAGCATGAACAGCTTCTTGCGGCCCAGCCGGTCGGTCAGCCAGCCGAAGAAGAGGGCGCCGGTGCAGGCGCCCGCCACGTAGACGGCGGCGGCGACGGTGGTCACCTGGGCGGTGGTGATGGCGATGCCGCTGCCGTCCTGGGCGAGTCGGCCGGCCATGTTGCCGACGATCGTCACCTCCAGGCCGTCCAGGATCCACACCGTGCCCAGGCCGATCACGATCCGCCAGTGCCAGCGGGACCACGGCAGCCGGTCCAGCCGGGCGGGTACGTCGGTGGCGATCACCCCCGCCGGGGGCTGCTGGTGCGCGGACGAGGTGGGGGTCGGCTTCGCCGGATCGGTCATGACGGTCCTCCTTCGTCGGCCGGACGACTGCTCACGGATGCCTGGTGCCCCGAGAACCGCCCCGGATGCCCGGTGCCCGGAGGAGAGCCGCCCCGGGCCGTCACGCTCGGTGAGTGGTCGCGACTACTCCGTCATGATGCCCCGGCGGCGGCCGGGCCGCCCGGTCAGGAGCCGTGCAGGTGGCGGGCTGGTCCGCCCCGGAGCCCCGGGCCTGTCAGTTGCACCGCCCGCTGCCGCTGTAGCAGGGGGTGTACCAGGTGGGCAGCGGGGTCGGCGGCGCGGGGTGACCGCGATCCCACGCGTGCTGCTGTTGCGCGGCGGACGTCGACAGCACCAGCGCGGCCAGCACCAGGACCGCCGCCGTCCAGCGCGCCCGCAGCAGGGCGGCGAGGGCCGCGAAGCCGAACGTGGCGCCCATCAGGTGCCAGGTGAAGCCGAGTTGGGCATCGGCCGTCCGGTCGGCCGTGCCGTCGGTGACCTGCCCGGCCCAGGCGTGCATGCCGAGGGAGAACAACCGGACCAGGTAGAAGACTCCGAGGGCGAGGAAGAGCAGCACGCCGATGGTGAGGTCGCGGCCGACCGGCGGTTGTTCCGGGCGGCGGAGGCGGCGGAGCCGGGCGATGACGGTGGTGGCTCGGTCGGTCGGAGGCATGCGGACAGCCTGCCCGAGGAGGGGCGGCGCGGAACTGAGTACGGGTACTCGGTTCCGTCGGGGAACGGCGGTGCCCTGCCGTGCCCCGGCCCGGGGGCCGAGGCCTGCTCGGACACCCGGTGCACCGCCCGGTGCGCCTGGGTGTGCGCCGGTGCGCCGGTCGGGTGCATGCGCTCAATTCAACTGGTGAGACACGGAGTTGGCGCTTTGCTGCGGCGTGGTGGAGCATGGGCGGGGCCCGGTCTGTTGTGGCGCGCTCGCGCCCGGCCGCGGCGGTACGCGAGCGGCGAGAGGAGGCGGGTCCCGTGGCTTCGGTGACGCGTCCGTTTCTGGTCCGGGGGAGGGCGGTTCCGCTGGCCAGGTACCTGGCGGAGGAGGAGATCGAGGGCCTGGTGGCCTGTTCCTGCATCGGCAACGAGGTCACCATCGACCTCGCGGACACCCGGATCCTGGTGAGCCTGGCCGATGTCGGCGCGGTGGTGGGCCTCACCTTCCACATGGTCCAGGATGGTCCGGCCAAGGCCCGCTCCTGGACGCGCAGGCTGCCCGGCGACACCGGGCCGAAGGAACTCGCGACCCGCATCGCCCGGGACGTACGGACCTTGGAGCGCGAACTGGCGCCGCTGCGCCGCCGACCCCCGGAGCGACCGGAGCGTCCGGAGCGCCGTGGGACGGCCGGTTGAACCGGTGCTGCCGGTGGCCCGGCTCCGGCCCCGCCCCTGGTCCCGCCCCCGGCCCGGGCGTTGGTCGGCTGCCGGGGTCGGGGGCGGGGGCGGCATCCTGACGGTCGACTACCTGGTCACCAGCCAGGACAGACTGCCGGTCAGCTCCTTCCGCAGGGCCGGGTCCGCGACGGCCGGGGTCGGGTCGGTCGCCACGGCGGTGAGCAGGTGCGGGCGTGAGCGCGGGCCGGTCAGGTGCAGTGCGTCGAGGTCGAGGGCGGTGCGTCCGCGCAGCCGGGGCTGTTCGCGTCCGTCGAGGTACCAGTGCAGCTGGGTGCCGGGGACGGGCAGGTCGACAGTCAGCCGGTCGGTGGCGGTGAGCCAACTGCCGGTGGGGGTCGGGCTGGTCAGCGGGGTGGCGTGGCGGTAGAAGCCGGCGATCATCGCCTCCCGTCCGGGCAGGTTGAACTCGCGGCCGAGCGAGCGCATGATCGAGTTCTCCGTCGGCCGGTAGAGTCCCGTCGGGTAGTAGCCGCCGCCCTCGAAGCTGCCGACCGTCCCGCCGTCGGGCGAGGCCTGGCCGAGCCAGCGGGCCCACTTGGTGCCCTGGTCGCGCATCCGGTCGGCGGTCAGGGTGCTGATGTTGGCCTCGGGCGGTTCCGCGCCCTGGTACGTCCCCTGGCCGTCGTAGGCGTACTCGTCGGCGAGCTTGCCCAGCGAGTGGCCGGTCTCGTGCACGGCGATCTGCCCGGACTTGGCGTTGCCGCCCGCGACGGTGGCGATGCCCTCGTAGCCGAGCGGGGACTTGATGTCGTTGTAGCCCGCGCCGCCGTACTTGGCGGTGTTGGCCACGACGATCACCAGGTCCGCCTGCGGGGCCTTGGCGGCGTAGCGGTCGACGGCCTTGTCGTCCACGCAGAGCAGCCGTTCCACGCCGTCGCACCAGAAGTAGGAGCCGAGCGCGGTGTGCCGGACGGTGGCCCGGTCGGGATCGCCGGTGACGCCGGACTCCGGTGAGACGGCGGACACGGCCCAGACGTTGAACAGTTGCCGGTAGGTGGCGTACGGCTCGACGGCGGTGATCTCGCGCCACTTCTCGGCGGCGTCGGTGCGGAACTTCTGCTGCTCCTGGGCGGTGTAGCCGTCGCCGACCACCACCACGTCCAGCTTGGTGGCCGGGTCGCCGTTGCGGACCAGGGCGGTGACCTCGCCGTCGCCGTCGGCGCCCGGGGCGGTGAGGCCGGCGGGCGGCGTGGCCAGGTAGGGGGAGGCGGCGGGTGCCGTGGCGTGGGCGATGGTCCCGTCCTCGTCGAAGGCCTCGACCTGGTGCGGGGGCCGGTCGGTGCCCGGTGCGGCGGCTGCGCCGGGCGCGGCGGGGGCGCCGGACGCGCCGGGTTCCGGCGCGCTCCAGGCGGGGGAGGCACCGAGGAGTGCGACGGCGAGGGCGGCGGTGAGCAGGGCGGGCGCGGTCCTGCTCCTTCTTCTTCTGGTCCTGATCGGCACGGAGTTCCTCCCGGTGGGCGGCGGGTGTGGGGAGGCTCCTTCCCTTGTTGAGGACCTGACAATCAGGAGAATTCGTTGAGGATGCCGCGGAAGAGCGCGGTCGCGGCGATCCAGCAGAGCACGGCGACGATCAGGGTGACGACCAGGGGCCACTGGAGGGTGAGCAGCGCGATGGAGCCGAGGAGCGTGGCGAGCACGTTCGCCACGACGGTGACGGCCAGGACGAACGGCACGACCCCGTCGTCCAGCGGCCACCCCTGGGTGAGCACCAGGGCCGTCCCGGCGGCGATCAGCAGGCTGAGCACGGCGGCGTCCGCCCACGGGTAGGTCTCCGTCTGCGAGCGGTGACCGTGGTAGCCGATCTCGATCACCTCGCCGTGCAGGACCGTCACGTCCACGGTGGTGCCGGCGGTGACGTCGTCGTAGAACGCCTTGCCGACGCCGTACTCGGCGGCCGGCGCCGTCTCGCGGGCCACCGTCAGCGTGTAGGGATCCGAGTCGGAGCCCGGATCCAGGTGCTTCCCGGTCACCCGGCCGCTCTCCCGCGTCGCGCAGTCGTCGGACGGCTGCGCGGGCGCGGTGCAGAGCGGGGTGTGGTGGTAGCGGCGCACGTCCTCGAAGTCGGCGGTGAACCGGACGAAGCCCGCGACGACGAGGGCGAGGCCGACCAGGGAGAGCACGATCCGGGCGACGGGCCGGAGCCTGTCGCCGAGGGACGGCGGCACCTTCCAGCCGTCCGGGTTCGGGCGCTCGTCCCGGACGGGGACGGCGTCCTCAGGCATCGCCGCCGTCCAGCGCCGGCACGGTGTACCCGTTCATCGCCACCCCCGTCGAGTCCTCCCCGGTCGCCCCGGCGTTCGCCGTCGACGCTCCCCCGGTCACAGCCCGGATCATGCCAGGGAACGGCGGAGTGCGCGAGGAATCTCCCCTGCCCGGACCGGACTTGTAGGCGGCGGTAGATTGGCGGGCATGACGCCGACGCCTGATGCGATGAGCCCGGTCTCCCGCACCGCCCTGCCCGTGGTGCTGGTGCGGGCCCACGAGAGCACCCGGCCCGAGCCGCTGTTCACCGACCCGTACGCGGCCCGGTTCGCCGAGGCGGCCGGGTTGCCCGCCGAACTCCCCGAGCGGGCGCGGCGCGAGGGCCTCGCCGCGGCGCTCGCCGTGCACATCGTGCTGCGGACCCGCTACTACGACGACCGGCTGCAGGCCGCCGGGGCCGAGCAGGTGGTGCTGCTGGCGGCCGGGCTGGACGCCCGGGCCTACCGGTTGGACTGGCCGGGCGGCACCCGGCTGTGGGAGCTGGACCTGCCGTCGGTGCTGGAGTTCAAGGAGCAGGTGCTCGACGCGGCCGACGCCGTGCCGACCTGCCGGCGCGAGGTGCTGCCGGGCGACCTCCTCGACCCGGGGTGGCCGCGCCGCCTGGTCGCGGCCGGCTTCGACCCGCAACTGCCCACCGCCTGGCTGGCCGAGGGCCTGCTGGTGTACCTGAGCCCCGAGCAGGCGGCGGGACTGCTCACGGCCGTCGGCTCGCTCTCCGCACCGGGCAGCCGGCTGCTGATGGAGCGCGGCCGGGACGTCTCCCGCAGCCCGGAGGATCCGGCGCTGGCCCACGTCACCGAGCTCTGGCAGGGCGGGCTCGGCCCCGACACCGACCAGTGGCTGAACGACCACGGCTGGCAGGCCCGGACCACCTCCCTCGCCGAGGTCGGGGAGGCCTACGGCCGTCCGCTGCCCGAGGGCGCCGGTCGGACCAGCGGCTTCATCGAGGCGGTCCGCACGGCCGGGGGCTGAACCGGGGCGTCCCGAGGGGGTGCCGTCGGCAGGGTCTCACCGGAGGGAGTGGCGGATCCGCAGGCGGCCCAGCCCCGTCCCCCCGGAGATCCGGATGACCGGACCGCCCGGGCGGACGGCCCGGCGGGGCCGGTAGCGCGGCTGCTTGAGGCCGGCGTGGAGGGCCGTGAGGTCGACCACCGCGTCCCGGGGCACGGTGATGCTCGCCCCGCCGGTGCCGAGCAGCAGTTGGATGTCGACCACCGGGTGCTCGATGACCGCCCGGGAGAGGTCCAGTCGCACCCGCCCGAGCGCCGAGGCCACGGTGAGGACGCGCGGGACGCGCCAGGCGCCGCGCCGCCGGATCCGGCCGCCGAGGGCGTCGCCCGTGAGGGTGGCCTCGGACCGGGTGGCCGGTCGGGCGAGGGGCTCCGGCAGTCCGTCGAGGGCCTCGGCGAGGCCGTCCGGTGTCGTCGCGGTGAGCGCCCGCTGCAGTCGCTGCTCCAGCTCCTCGAAGCCGAACTGCCCCTCCGCGTAGGCCTCCTGGAGCCGGCGGACCGCGGCCTCGCGGTCGGCCTCGCTGATCGTGGTCGGCCCGCTCGTGCCGGTCGCCATCACTCCACCCCTCGACTGAGTACGTTGTACGCGGTCATGGCGGCCACGCTAGATTACTGGGTACCGTGTACGCAAGAAGAGGGGCCGACGGTGACCGACGCCGAGTACGTGAACATCTGGATGCGGCCCGAGCGCCCCGCCCGCGGGCCGAAGCCCGCCTACAGTCGGGCGCAGATCACCGAGGCCGCCGTCCGGATCGCCGACGCCGAGGGCCTGGAGGCCGCCACCATGCGCCGGATCGCCGCCGAGATCGGCGCCGGCGCGATGTCGCTCTACCGGTACGTCCCCGGCCGCGACGAGCTGATCCAGCTGATGGCCGACCGGCTGATGGGGGAGATCGACGTCGAGGGCATGCCCTCCGGCGACTGGCGGGGCGACCTCACCCGCTACGCCCACGGCCTGCGCGTCATGTGGCTGCGCCACCCCTGGATCGCCACCGTGCACCGCGCGCTGCCCGGCTTCGGCCCCCGGCAACTGCGCCTGATCGAAGGGGTGATGGGCGTGCTGGACGCCCACGTCCCGATCGACGAGAACCTCGGCCTGATGGCCGTCCTCAACGGCTACGTGGAGGGGGCCGCCCGCGACGAGGTCAGCTGGACCGAGGAGGTCCGGCGCAGCGGCGTCAGCGAGGAGGAATGGCAGGCACGCAGCTACCCGTACGTCCGGCAGCTGCTGGAGAGCGGGCAGTACCCGATCTTCGGCCGGATCGCCCTGGAGGCGCGGGGGCCCCGGCTCGGCCGGGACGAGCAGTTCCGGATCGGGCTGGAGCGGGTCCTCGACTGCATCGCCGCGGCGCTCCCGCCGGAGGCGCGCGCGTAGCGCCGGGGCGCCGACCGGAGCGACCGCATCGCCGAACCCTTCTACACCGGCGACGCCGTCTTCCCCCACGGCTACACCTTCGGCGGCCACCCCGTCTCCGCCGCCGTCGCCCTCGCCAACCTCGACATCTTCGAACGCGAAGGCCTCAACCAGCACGTCCTCGCCAACGAGGGCAAATTCCTCAAGACCCTCGACAAGCTCCGCGACCTGCCCATCGTCGGCGACGTCCGCGGCAACGGCTACTTCTACGGCGTCGAACTCGTCACCGACAAGGCGAACAAGACCACCTTCACCGACGAGCAGTGCGAACGCGTCCTCTACGGCTACCTCTCCAAGGCCCTCTTCGACAACGGCCTCTACTGCCGCGCCGACGACCGCGGCGACCCGGTCGTCCAGTTCGTCCCGCCCCTGACCGCCGACCAGAACACCTTCGACGAGATCGAACAGATCATGCGCCACTGCCTCACCGAGGCCCACAACCGCATCTGACCGATCGACACCAGACCCCGGTGGCCCGCGAACTGCCCCCCGCGGCGCCACCGGTACGGGCCCTGCCTGCGGGAACAGGCAGGGCCCGCCTCGTGCCGCTGTGGGTGGCGGTGCGGGGCGGGCCCGTGGTGCGTGGGGTGTGCGGGGTTTAGCTGAGGGCGGTGAGGGCGGCCTCGTAGTTCGGCTCGTCGGCGATCTCGGCGACGAGTTCGGTGTGCAGGACGGTGTCGTTCTCGTCGAGGACGACGACGGCGCGGGCGGTGAGGCCGGCGAGGGGGCCGTTGTTGATGGCGACGCCGTAGGTGTCGTGGAAGTCGCGTCCGCGCAGGGTGGAGAGGGTCTTGACGTTGTCGAGGCCTTCGGCGCCGCAGAAGCGGGCCTGGGCGAAGGGGAGGTCGGCGGAGATGCAGAGCACGACGGTGTTGTCGAGCGAGCCGGCCTTGGCGTTGAAGGTGCGCACGGAGGTGGCGCAGGTGGGGGTGTCGATGCTGGGGAAGATGTTGAGGACCTTGCGGCGGCCGGCGAAGTCCTGGAGCGAGGTGTCCGCGAGGCCCTCGCCGACCAGCGTGAAGGCGGGGGCCTGGCTGCCGGCGGCGGGCAGTGCGCCGCCGATCTCGACCGGGTTCCCCTTGAGCGTGACCTGAGCCATGAAAAGCCTCCTACCAGCGGTGTACGACAGACAACGCCGTCGATCCTACTGCCCGCACCCCGCGCCCGACGCGGGGTGACCGAGGAGCGGACACCCTCCCGCCAGGTGCTCCGGCTCGGGTGGGGGCCGCTACGAGGGCGTGATGCCGTCCTGGCCGAGCAGGCCTGGTGCGTCGGGGCCGATGCGGGCGGAGGCGGCCGGGCCGTACCGCCCTACGGAGGTGTGGACGTAGTAGTTCCCGGCGATCATGTCGCGGAGGTTGTCGACGTGGCGGTGCACCGCTTCACGACCGCCGCCGGACAGGCCCAGCCGGTCGCAGAACCCCGCAGTGCCCTGGTGCAGGTCCAGGAACGCCCGCAGGTGCTCGTCGGCCGTCGCGATGACGTAGCGGATCGCCGAGTCACGGGAGCGGCCCTGTTCCGCCATGACGAGCTGGACGAGGTTGGGTTCGCCGCGGGCCTCGTCCTTCTCCAGGCCCGTGACCTCGTTGACGAGGACCACGTGATCGACGGTGTGCCGGCGGGCGGTGGTGAGCCGCCCGCTGTGCCAGGCCAGCGACGGCACCTCGAAACGACCGGCGGCCTCCAGCAGATGGAGGGTCGGCCGCACCGCGATCGAGTGTCGCCGTACCTCCAAGTGTTCGTCGACGGTGGGGACTTCGCCGGTGCGCCGGTTGGCCTCCTCGGTGAGGTTCGCGTACAGGTAGTCCAGCCAGCTCCTGGCCGCACGGCGGCTCCACTCGGCCGACCGCCCCTCGGTCATGTCCGCCCAGAGCCGCGCGAAGGCGGCGCCGATCCGCGTGGTCGGCGGGCGGGGCGACAGGGCGGGGCGGCCGAGGAGGTCGGCCATCTCCAGCGCCGCGGCGACCGCGGCGTCGGCGGGCTGTCCGGACGGGGTGTCGAAGAAGTCGTCGAAGATGAAGTGGAAGGCCATCCCGTTGGTCAGCAGGTCGACGTCGTCCCCGGCTTCGGTGCAGAAGTCCGTGCCGAACTCCGCGACCCCGCTGGCGGCGTACAGCGCCACGGCGCTGTCGGTGGGCAGCGGCCCGAACTGCCGGGCCCACTGGATGTTGCGCTCCAGGGCGGCGGGCGTGTCCGGGTGCGACCGGCGGGGGTAGGGCATGAAGAACTCGGCATCCTGGGGCACTCGACCGCTCCTCGCGCGTGTGACCGGCAACGCATCCAAGATCAGCGGTGCGCGGCGCCCCGGTCAGGGCGCACCGCCCGGCGCACGAAGGCATGTGCATGGCGGGAGTTCGGCGGTCGCCGGGCGGGGCGGGTGCGGCTTGACACGGTTGATCGTATCGAGAATATTAGATGCGTCCTGGTGTCGAGGGTGTCCGTGGTCGGGGAAGGAGCGTGCGTGGTGGATCCGCTGGCCGTGCACAAGGCGCTCGCCAACCCGGCGCGTGCGGATTTCCTGCGCTGGCTCAAGACGCCCGAGCGGTACTGGGACGAGGCGTACTACCGCGAGCGCGGGGTGGGCTTCCACGTCGGGGTGTGCGTGACCGACATCCGCGAGCGTTCGGGCCTGGCCCAGTCGGTGGTCTCCGGGTATCTGCAGATCCTGCGTGACGCCGGGCTGTTGGTGTCCGAGCGGGTCGGCAAGTGGACGTTCTACCGGCGTGACGAGGAGACGATCGCGGCCTTCGCCGCGTACGTGCGCGACGAGCTCTGAGGTCGCGCCCGGCCGGGTGCCGCTCGACCGGGGTCGTGGTGCGGGGGTGCCGGGGTGCCGTGGTGCTGTGACGTCGATGAGGGGTGCCCTTGGGTGGGCGCCCCTCTTCTTCGGCCCTGATTCATCTAACTATCTAGATTTGTCGTTGCGGATTCGGATGGCGATCCGGCCCGTGGACGGCCCGTGGACGTGAGAGGGAGGCTGTTGATGGACGGAGTACGAGGTCCGCGCGCGGCGCTGGCGGTGGGGGCCCTGGCGGTCGGGGTGTTCGGAGTGATCACCACCGAGATGGGGGTGGTCGGGGTGCTGCCGCGCTTGTCGCAGCACCTGCACGTGGCTCCGGCCACCGCGGGCTGGCTGGTCGGCGTCTTCGCGCTGACCGTGGCCCTGGCCGGGCCGCCGGCCACCCTGGCGGCTTCCCGGCTGCCGCGTAAGGCGGTGCTGGTGGCGGTGCCGGTGTTGTTCGCGGTGTCCAACGCCGTGTACGCGCTCACCGACTCCTTCCCGGTGATGCTCGCCTTCCGCGTCCTGCCGGCCCTGGTGCACCCGGTATTCTTCGCCCTGGCGCTGACCGCCGCCACCCGGCTGGCCCGCCCCGGCCGGGATGGACGGGCGGTGAGCGTCGTGTTCGCGGGCGTCAGCGCCGGCTTCGCTTTCGGGGTCCCGCTGACCGCCTACCTCGCCGACCACCTCGGCCTGGCCGCCGCGTTCTGGAGCGCCGCCGCGGTCAACCTGCTCGCCGCCGCCGGCCTGCTGGTCCTCTTCCCCCGCCTGCCCCGGGAGCAGCACGTCTCGACCGCCGGACAGCTCGGCATCCTGCGCAGCGCCCGACTGTGGCTCGCGGTGGCGGCCGTGACCCTGATCTTCGCGGCGATGTTCGCCGGCTACGGCTTCTTCGCCGAGTACCTGGAGAGCGTCACCGGCCTCGCCCCCTCCCTCACCGGCGCCGCCCTGATGGCCTTCGGCGCCGTCATGACCGTCACCGGCATCGGCTTCGGGCGCCTGCTGGAACGCGACCTGACCCGCACCGTCACCGCCTACCCGCTGCTGTACGTCGGCCTGTACGCGCTGCTCTACGCGATCGGCACCCATCCGGCCGCGATGGTCGCGGGCGTCCTGCTGTGGGGCGCCGTCCACTCCGGGGGACTGGCCGTCGCCCAGGGCTGGCTGGCCCGCGACGCCGCCCGGGCACCGGAGTTCGGCAACAGCCTGTTCATCTCCTTCTCCAACCTCGGCATCACCCTGGGCACCGCCCTGGCCGGCGCCACCGTCACGGTCGCCGGTCCCCGCCACCTGCCCCTGGCCGGCGCGGCCCTGGCGGCCCTCGCCCTCGCCGCCGTCTGCGCCCGCCGTCGCGTCGGCCCACCCACCCCGCCGGCGGGCGTCCCGGGCCCGGCCGCGGTCTCGGCCCCGGCCGCGGAGCGGGCCCCGTCCCGCAGCGGGGTTCAGGCGGGCGGCGGCCAGGGCCAGGGCGCGGGCAGGCTGTAGTACCAGCCCGGGCGCCAGGGCGGCGGTTCGCGCAGGACGTCCTCCAGGCGGGCGCCGGCCAGCAGGCAGTCCAGCGCCCAGCGGTTGGCCGAGTGTGCGATCAGCAGGACGCGCCGTCCGTCGAACCCCGCGGCGAGGTCGGCCAGGAAGGCCCCGGTGGCGGCGAGGACCTGGCGGTGGCTCTGCCCACCGGGGTACGGGTGGTCGGCGCAGTACGGGCGCAGCGCCGCGACCAGGGCGGCCGGGGCGCCGTTGAGGGTGCCGTAGTCGCACTCGCGTAGTCGGGGGTCCTGGTGCAGGGGCGGGTGGCCGCCGGGGAAGGCGATGCGCGCGGTGGCCACCGCGCGGTGCAGGTCGGAGCTGAACACCGCCGCCAGCGCCTCGCCCCGGCGCCGCTCGCCCAGCTCGGCGGCCTGGCGCCGGCCCAGCGGGCCCAGGCGCCCGGGCAGGTGGCCGGTGGCGATGCCCGCTTCGTTGTCGGTGGTCGTGGCGTGCGTCTCGTAGACGATCTCCACTGCCATTCGCCGGTTCCTCCCTGCCCCGCCCCTGGGCTGCCCTGCCCTGCGCTGTCGGGTGGCCTTGCGGTGGCCACCGGTGCTCGCCGGGTCGAGGGGGAGGGTGCCCGGGGCGGGGGCCGACTACGCGTAGCGCTCGAACAGGGCCGCCACGTACTCCTCCAGGCGGGCGGACAGCAGCTGGGTGCTCAGGTCGGTGCGGCCCAGTTCGCGCCAGGGCACGGCGACCTTCTCCGCGTCCGGCGCGAAGGCCAGCGCGTCCAGCAGCCGCCAGTACAGGTGGTCCTCCCCGGTGGCGGTGAGCGTGCCGCCGGCCCGCTCGTAGGCGTCGGCGAAGGCCAGGCCCGTCTCCACGCCGTGCAGCAGGGCCAGCGCCGTCGAGCAGTGGGCGACGTCCAGGTCGGTGGGGCCCCAGGAGGTCTCCACCCAGTCGACGACTCCGCTGACCGCGAGTTCCGCCCCCGTACCGTCGAACAGCACGTTGCCCGGGTGGAAGTCGCGGTGCAGGAAGGCACCTCGGTGCTCGGGGGCCGGGCGGCCGATCAGCGTCACCGCGCGCTCCCACAGTTCCGGTCGCTCGGTGGCGGGCGGCACCTGCACGCGTTCGGGGGAGGTCCAGGCCTGCCAGGCCCGCGGCCGCTGCTCCTCGTCGACCTCGACGGTGTGCACGGCGGCCAGCTGCCGGGCCAGCAACTCCACCCGCCGCGCCACGTCCCTGTCCTCCTGCACCCGCACCCCGCCGTCCAGGTGGGTCATCAGCAGCGACGGGTGCTCGCCGTGCTCGCCCCGGGCGTCCACCGCGCGCAGCCGCGCCGCCGGGATGTCGCGGGCGGCCAGCAGGCGCAGCACGTCGGCCTCGCGCTCCAGCATGCCCGGGGCGTGGCGGACGTAGAAGGGCTTGACGAAGGAACGCAGTACCAGCGAGTAACGCCCGCTGCCGTCCCGGCCGTTGTCGCCGTTACCGCTGTTGTCGTGGTTGCCGTCGTCGCTGCTGTCGCTGTTGACGGATTCGATGTCCAGGCGGCGCATCTGCGAGGTCCACCCGCCCTTGAGCGCCCGCACGCCGGCGATCCGCTCACCGGGCGCCAGCGTGCCCTCGACCCACCGGCGCGTTCCGGCCCACCCCTGGACGTCGTCCTCGGTCATGGTCGACCACCCTACGCCACGCCCCGCGCACCCGTGGCGACGCCCCGGCCCCGTACGACGGCCTGGCGGCGGAGCCGCTGGTCCCTAGGGGCTTGGTGGGTGGGGCGTGCGGTGGGCTTCGGTGTCGGCGGCCGCGATGACTGCGGTCAGGAGGCCGGGGAAGCGTTGTTCGAGTTCCTCGGTGCGGAGGGTGTTCATCTTCGTGGTGCCGACGTAGTACTGCCGCACCACTCCGGCCGCGCGCAGGACGGAGAAGTGGTGGCTGGAGGTGGACCGTCCGACGGGTAGGTCGAAGGAGCCGCAGCTCAGGTCAGCGCCCGAGTGGGCGAGGGTGTGCACCACTTTGCGCCTCGCCGGGTCGGCGAGGGCCTCCAACACCTGCTGGACGTTGACGTCCTCCACACCGGGGTGCACGATCACTCGCGCCGTCACGCGTGCCCGTCCCACACCCACCACCCCTTCCCACGCCTGGCCCCCGTTCCGAGTCGAACCCCCGTCAACCGCCGCGCACGGTGCGCGACTTCATGGCAGACGCTACTACGGGACGGGGTCCCGCCACGCCCGCTGCAACACCTCTGCAACACGAACCGCGCGCCGACCGCCCGAACGGGTGGTGTCCTCGGTGTTCCTCAGGCGAGTTGGGAGGCCAGGCCCGTGGTCAGCAGCGTGAGGCCCGCGGCGAACGTGGCGTCGGGGCCGGGGTGTTCGGTCTGCCACTGCACGAGGAGCGGGAAGTGCGCCGGGTCCGGGCCGGCGGCTTCGCCGGTGGGGGCGGGCTCCTGTTGCTCCTGGAGGACGAATCCGATGACGTAGCTGGTCACCGCGTGCCCCAGCACTGCTGCTTGGGTCGGTGTGAGTCCCTGTGTGCTCATCAGGGCCAGGCCGTCCTCCAGGGACCTGAGCGTCGCCGTTCCGGGGACGAGGTGTCCCGACACCAGCCGCGCGCCGTCGCGGCGTCCCAGCAGTGCCCGGCGCAGCCGGTGCGCGAACGCCTCGGTGTGCTCCGCCCAACTGCCCGGCTTCGTCTCCGCCTCCGCCTGCGCACTCTCGCCTTTGCCCGTCACGGGTGCGGAGAAGGCCGGGGCCACGACGGTGTCCGCCATGGCCGTCAGGAGCTCCTGCTTGCTGCGGACGTGCCAGTACAGCGCCCCGGGGGCCACGCCCAGGCGTTCGGTCAGCGCCCGGGTGGTCAGTCGCTCGAGCCCGACCTCGTCGAGCAGGTCCAGTGCGGCGGCGATGACGTCATTGCGGTGCAGCGCCATGGTGTCGGCGGGCTCCTTCCGGCGGGAAAGCTTGGGGGCAGGGGACTTGAGCTTAGCTCAGGTCATCTGCCTATGATCGACCTGAGCGATGCTCAAGTGGCTTCGGGCCTTCCGGGCTCTCGGGCTTCGGGCTTTCGGGTTTCGGGCGAGCAGACATGGAGGCGTGGCATGGGTGAGTACGTGAACGTCGGTGGACATCGCACCTGGTGCGAGATCCAGGGCGAGGGTGACCCCGTCGTCCTGCTGCACGGGGGAGGGGTGACCGCCGACAGCTGGTGGGGCCAGATCCCGGCCCTTGCCGCGCACTTCCGCGTCCACGCCCCCGAACGCCGCGGCCACGGCCGCACCCCCGACGTCGAGGGCCCCGTCACCAGCGACCTGATGGCCGGTGACCTCATCGCCCTCCTGGAGACCCTCGGCACCGGCCCCGTCCACCTGGTCGGCTGGAGTGCGGGCGCGACCGTCGCCCTGCGGACGGCGCTGCGCCGTGCCGATCTGGTCCGTTCCCTGGTCCTCATCAGCGGTGGTGTCAGCCGTGCGGGTTCCACCGACGCCGACGCCGCGATCCTCGACGACACCGCGCCTCTGGAGGCCATGCTCCGCCCCCAGTACGAGCCGCTGTCCCCGGACGGCCCGGCCCACTTCCCCGTGGTCTTCGCCAAGTGGCTGGCCATGTGGCGGGAGGAACCCGACATCGGCTTCGCCGCCCTGGCCGACCTGCCCATGCCCCTGCTGGTGATGCAGGGCGACGACGACGGCGTGCGCATCTGCCACAGCGCCGCCGTGGCCGGAACCGCCCCCCACGGCCAACTCGCCGTCCTGCCCGGCACTTCCCACACCGCCCCGCTGGAGAAGCCCGACCTCGTCAACCGCCTCCTGCTCGACTTCCTCACCCAACCCGGCCCGCCCGCCAGGCAGTTCGCGCTCGGCGCCCTCGCCCTGGCGGCCCGCGACCACGCCTGACCGCCCCGGGGCCCGCGCCCGGTGATGCGGGCCCCGGGTGCGCGGGGTCAGGTGGTGTGGATGCCCTGGCCCGGGGTCAGGATCCCCGCCGGGTCGAAGCGCCGCTTGGCCCGCGTCACCCGCTCCCACAGCCCTCCGTAGTGTGCCTGCCAGTCGGCGCCGCTCATGCCGGGTACCGCGCCGATGAGGTAGCGCTTGCCGCCGAGCTGCACGGCCCGCTCGTACAGGCGCCGGTTGCGCTCCAGCATGGCGGCGGTGTCGGCGCCCGGCGCGGGGAAGGCGAGCAGGTCGAAGTGCCAGCCGACGGGGGCATCGGGCAGGACGGCCAGGGGCGTCGCCACCTTCGCCCGCGCGTACGGGTAGAACAGCAGCAGCCCCGCCCCCAGGTCGGCGGCCGTCAACTGCTCGGCGGCCTCCCGCATGAACACCCCTGCCGTGGCGGCGGGCAGGAACAGGCTCAGCCACGGCTTCGGCAGCCCCCAGAAACCGGCCGAGCGCAGGTACCCCGCGAAGGCGTCGACCCGGAACGCGTACTCGCGCCAGCCCTGCTCCACCACGGTCGTCTCGCCCGGCACCGGGTTCAGGCCGGTCAGCAGCGCCTGGCGGTCCGCCGGCCGGTCCGCCGGCCCGTACGCCACCAACTCGGCGGTGAAGCGCCAGCGCTGTCCGTCCGCGCTGCGCACGACGTTGCCGACCTGGAGGTCGAAACGCCCGTCGGCGAGCACTTTCTGCTGGTCGGCCAGGTAGGCGTCCAGGTCGTCGTAGGCCAGGGTGAAGACGGTGGACCGCGCCGGGGCGGGTACCAGCGCCAGCGTCGCCCGGACGATGATCCCCGCCTGCCCGCCGCCGGCCAGCACCGCCTCGAACAACTCCCGGTTGCGCCCGCGCGAGGCGGTCACCAGCTCACCGGTGCCGGTGACCACCTGGAGTTCGCGCACCGTGTCCGTCTGCAGGCCGTGGTGCTGCACCGCCCCGCCGATGCCGCCCACGCTGAGCGTCCCGCCCACCGACAGGTGGAGGTAGTCCGTCAGCACGGGCGGCACCCAGCCCTTGGCCAGGCCCGCATCGACCAGTTGTGCCCAGGTGGCGCCGGTCTCCACGACGGCCTCACCGGGCCGTATCGAGATGACCCGGTTCAGGCCGCGGGCGTCGATCGCGATGCCGCCGAGCGGGTTGGCCTGGCCGTAGTTGGAGTGCGACTCCAGGGGGGCCGTTCCCTGCGCGGCCGCGTCCCCGCTCTGCCCGTTGACGGCCACCGGGACACGATGGCGCCGGGCGAAGGCGACCACCTTCTGCACGTCGCGCACCGAGCCGGGGCGCAGCACCGCGCGGGGCGCGCGGGTGACCAGGTGCCCGAAGTCGGTGGAGAACCGCTCCAGGCCCTCGCCCTGCTGCAGGTTCACCGCCCCGTCCAGGGCGGGCAGTTCGGCGACGTCCGCGCCGGGAGCGGTGGCCCAGGCATGGGCAGTGGTGCTCCACCCGACGACGGCGGCGCCGGCACCGGCGATCAGGGCGCGGCGGGACAGGCCTGACCTGCTCATCTCAGGGTTCTCCGATCAGTCGTCAAATAGGGATTGTTGTACCGCAACCATCCCGCGACCACCTACCCGGCTCGTGCGGACCGTGCTGCCTCGTCGTCCGAACCCTGTCACGCGGACGGGGACGCCGGTGGCGCGCCCGTCACCCGGATCTTGTCACCCGGATCTTGTCACCCGGACCCTGTCACCTGGTGGGCTGGGCACCGCGCCAGGCACCCCACCGGAACGTCACCGCTCCACGTTCAGGCGGCGCATGGGCGGGCGATCGAGCACCTCGATGGACATGATCCGGTCGTCCACGACGTCCAGGACCAGCATGCCTTTCGAAGGCAGGAGCGGCACACACCGATGGCCGGGACCGTACGGCTGCCCCCGCGGATGCTCCGCCGTGCGGATGCTCTGGCAGAAGTCGTCACCACAGCCACACTCGCCGACCAGCCGAACATCCCTGACGCTGACGGCCAGGCCATCTTCTCCCTCACTCTCCAGGAGGGCACTCAGCTCGTCGACGAGGCCGGGGAAGACATCGCGAAGGAGGGGATGCTCCGGTTCCATGGGGTGAGGGTAGCCGGAGTGATCAGCTGTGTGTTCAGCTGCGGGGGAGTCAGCCCAGGACGCCGGTCAGGGCGTGGAGGAGTACGGCGTCGAACCGGTCGCGAGGATCGTCGGGCGGGGAGGCGGCGAGCAGGGCGGTGATGCGGGGGTGGCTTCCCGCAGCGGCGACGTGGTGGAGGTAGGCGGCGGTGCGGCGCGTGGCGCCGGTGTCCGCGGCAGCCGTTTCGTTCTGGACGAACAGCGCGGTCAGGCCGCTGAGGAGGGCGAAGGCCTCGAGTTTGCGGGCGTGGGCGGCCGGGTGGTCGGCGAGCACGTCGAGCACGTGCTCCAGGAGGTCGATCCCGTGGGGGCCGAGGGTGGGGCGGCTCATGACCATGGCGGGCAGCCAGGGGTGACGGCGCATGATCTGCCGGGCCTGACGGGCGACGGCGAGCAGGTCGGCCTGCCAGTCGCCGGTGGGGGCGGGCAGGTCGTAGTCGCTCGCGGTGCTGTCGGTCATCAGGTCGAGCAGGTCGTCGCGGGTGGCCACGTAGCGGTAGAGCGAGGCGGCGCCGGTGCCCAGGGCGGATGCGACGCGGCGCATGGAGACCGCCTCCAGGCCCTCACGGTCGGCCAGTTCCACCGCGGCCGCGGTGATCTCGGCGCGGCTGCGTTCGGCCGGGCGTCCGACCGCCGCCTGCTCCGGCCGCATCCAGATCACCGGCTCCTGCTGTCCTACCACTGCCACCTCCTGCGTTGTCACCAGCCTACCTATCGCATACGATGTTCGCGAACAGCGTATGCGAATGGGAGGGATGCGATGACACTCTTCGCTCACAACGGTGAGATCCGGATCGCCTTCGAGGACCTGGGCGGTGAGGGCGGCGACCCGCTGCTGCTCATCATGGGACTGGGGGCCACCCGGTTCTGGTGGCCGGACGGCCTGGTGGCCGAACTGGTCGGCCGCGGTTTCCACGTCGTGGCCTACGACCAGCGCGACGCCGGCGAATCCACCCGCCTCCCCGACCGGCGCGTCGGCCCGCCGATCAAGGCCCTGCTGCAGCGAGAAGCCCCCGCCTACGGCGTCGAGGACCTCACCGACGACGCCATCGCCGTCCTCGCCGCCCTCGGCTGGACAGGCGCCCACCTCTTCGGCCACTCCATGGGCGGGCTCGTCGCACAGCGCATCGCGATCCGCCACCCGCAGCGCGTACTGAGCCTGACCACCTCCGCCGCCGTCCCCAGCGACGCGAAAGGCCTGAGCGTCCTGCGCTACCTGCGCCTGGCATGCCTGCCCCGATTCGCCCGGCTCCACTACCCCGAGACCCCGCAGGGCAACCTGGACCTGGCCGTGGCCGTCGCCCGCATCCTGGCCGCGCCCGGCCGGCCCGTCGAGGAGCGGGATGTGCGCGAGTTCGTGGAGAAGGAGGCGGCGCACGAGGTCGCGAGCTTCCGTGACGCAAAGGCGCAGAGCCGGCAGATCGGCGCGAAGTGGCACGGCGGGCGGCTCGACGAGATCACTGCACCGACCTTGGTGTTGCACGGCGAACGCGACCCGCTCCTACGGGTGGCGTCCGCGCGCGCCATCGCTGCGGCGGTTCCCGGTGCGCGCCTGCGCCTCGTGCCCGGCGTCGGCCACTTCCTCGCCCGCGACGTGTGGACCACCTACGCCGACGAACTGCGCGCGCTCGCCGACCGCGCCGTCGGGTGATTGCGTGGTGGTGGGGTTGCGGGGTGTGGGGGTTGGGGCGCCGTAGGCTGGGCGAGCTGGGGACGGAGTGTCATCGGGGTGGCACCCCGCCGGGCCGCTGCGGTGGCCGTCGCTGTCCTGTCCACCGTCACCCTCACCGTGGGCCTGGCCCTGCTGTGCACCACCGCCCGCCGCCGTGCCTGGCGCCCGGGCCGATGGCAGGCCTGACCCGGCACCACCCCGGCCGCACCGGGTCGGCTCGCCCTCAGCAGTAGCCGTCCAGCCGGGTCGCGCCCTTCGGGGCGAGGCCGGGCCAGGGGCGTCCGGCGCTGTCCGCGGCGGCGCAGCGCAACGCATCGAGGAGGGTGCTTCCCGGGTAGCCCCGGAAGCTCGCGTATGCGCCGCGGTAGTAGCAGCTCCAGTAGCTCACGACGCGCCGCTGGGTCCGGTCGAAGTAGGCCGGGTTGGCCATGATGAACTCCCCGTAGGCGCGCCGGAGCCGGCTCCCGGGGTCGTCGAGGCCGCGGAGTGCGTCGCGGATGTCGGTCAGGATCTCCACGACGTACTCACCGGCCAGCTGGACGACGAACGGGACGACCCAGTCGTCGCAGGAGCCGACGATCCGCGCCAGGTGGAGCTGGCGGACCCGGCCGTCGTGGTGCCTCGAGTACAAGCAGTGCAGGAGCTGCCGCTGACGCGGCGACAGGTGGGCGACCCGGTCCCGGGGCACCTCGTCGTGGTGGATCCGGCCCGGGATCGAGAGCGTCTCCCCACGCACCACCACCGCGAAGGGCTCGGAGGGGCGCAGCCGCACGTTCGGCATGACCTCCAGGACCCTGCGGGCGTCACCGGCGAACTCGGCCGGGAACGCGGCGGCCAACGGGCTGTCGGGGTGGCGGAACGGCTCCATCGTCCGAGCATACGTTCGCCCCGGTGGCCCGGGCCCGGTGGTGGCTGGTCAGGTGTTGGTGGGGTGGATGCCTTCGGTGACGTGGGCGGCGAGGTGGAGGTAGGCGCGGCGGGTGCGTGGGTGCAGGCGGGTGGGGTCGAAGGTGGCGCCGAGGGCGAGGTGTTCGTCGAAGGGGAGGAGGAGGGCGGCGCGGGAGCGTTGTCGGAAGTGGGTGAGGAGGTCGTCGGTGTTGATCGTGCGGTTCTTGGCGCGGATGCCGGAGATGAGGGTGATGCTGCGTCGTGCGAGGTCGTGGTAGCCGTTGGCGTGCAGCCAGTCCAGGGTGGTGTCGGCGCCGCTGGCGCCGTCGACGCTGGTGGTGGCGGTGATGACGAGTTGGTCGGCGAGGTCGAGTACGGCGTTCATCGAGTCGTGCAGCAGGCCGGTGCCGCAGTCGGCGAGGACGATCGGGTACTGGCGGGCGAGGAGGTCGACCAGTCGCCGGTAGTCCTGGCCGCCGAAGGTGTCGGCGATGGTGGGGTCGGTGTCGTTGGCCAGGACCTCCAGTCCGCTGGGGGTCAGCGAGGTGAAGCGGCGGATGTCCATGTAGCCGGTGATGGAGGGTGCGGCCGCGAGCAGGTCCTGGACGGTGGCGGGGCTCTCGCGGCGGATGCGCCGGCTCAGGGTGCCGGTGTCCGGGTTGGCGTCGACGGCGACGACCTTGTCGGAGCGGGTCTGGGCGAGGACGCTGCCGAGCCCGAGTGTCGCGGAGGTCTTGCCGACGCCGCCCTTGAGGCCGATGACCGCGATCCGGAAGGAGCGGTGCAGCGGGGTGCGGATGAGGGCCTCCAGCCGTTCCCGTTCGCGCTGCTCGCCCCGGCCCAGGCCCAGCCCGGCGCCCAGGCCGGCGCCCAGCAGCCGGGGGCGCCGGGCCGGGGCGGGCGGGGCGGCGACGGGCGCCGGCGCGGCGAGGGGTGCGGGTACCGGTACCGGTGCGGGGGCGGGCAGGGGCGGGGCGTACGGCGGGGAAGGCGGCGCCGGGAGGGCGGGCGTCGCGGGTGTGGCGGGTGTGGCGGGTGCGGGTCGGGCCTGCGGGGGGATGAGCACCGTGCCCAGGGAGTCCAGGGGGCGTCGCCAGTCGGGTTCGGCCGGGCGGGCCGGGGGCAGGAGCCCGTAGTCGGGGGAGAGGTCCCGTTCCGGGCCCCGTCCCAGCCGCCGCACCTGCTCGATGACCGTGTGGTCCGCCGCCACGCTCCGCCTCCTTGTCGCCACGCCGCCACCGCGCCGGTGCCGTACGGTCCCCCCACCTGGCACAACGGGGCGGGCCGCCGTGACCGTTCACCGCCGGGCACGCCGGGCACGCCGGGCACGCCGGGCACGCCGGGCACGCCGGGTGCGCCGGGTGCGGCGGGTGCGGCGGGTGCGGCGGGTGCGGCGGGGGCGGTCAGGGCAGCGGGAGTTCTCCGGCGGCCGCCACCAGGGCGGGCAGCTCGCGCATGTCGTCGAAGGTGCGGGTGCCGGGGCCGGTCAGCCGGTGGGCGGGGGTGAGGCCGCCGTGGAAGCCCAGCGAGCGCATCCCGGCCGCGCGGGCGGCGGCGACCCCGTACGTGCTGTCCTCCACCACGAGGCAGGCCCCGGGCGCGACGCCCATGGCGGCGGCGGCGTGCAGGAACAGGTCGGGGGCGGGCTTGCCGTGCGCGACGTCCTCGGCGCTGAACACCCGCCCCTGGAAGCGGGCCAGCAGCCCGGTCCGCCCCAGGGTGCGGCGCAGCCGGCCGTGACCGCAGGAGGAGGCCACGCAGTCCCGTACGCCGGCCCGCGCCAGTTGCGCCAGGGCCTCCACCACCCCGTCCACGGGGGTGAGTTCGGCGGCGAACGCCTCGTCGTACAGGTGCTGGAAGGCCTCCTCCCAGCCGGGTTCCAGCGGCACGCTCGCGTGCGCCTGCAGCTCGGCGCTCATGTGGGCGTGGCTGCGGCCGACGAAGCGCTCCACGATCTCCGCCTCGGACAGCGGCCAGCCGACCGCCGCGCACACCTGCGCGTCGATCCGCACCGCCAGGCGCTCGCTGTCCAGCAGGACGCCGTCGCAGTCGAAGATCACCAGTTCGATGGGTGTGGGCATGGCCGCCACCTTATGGCGTGTCTGACAGTTCCCGCCGGGCGCGCGACGCTCCCCCAGCCTTCGGCCGGGAGGTACCCCCAGGGCACAAGCGCGCCTCGCCGCGTCGTCGTCGGTCGCCGATGGCCCCCAGCCTTCGGCCGGGAGGCGCCCCCACCGCATGGACTCCCTCCTCCGCCTTGCGATGCACGCACCCCGACGCCGCGCGCTGATCCGACGCGAATTGTCAGACACGCCTAGGGCACGTCTTCAAAGATCAGATCCAGAGCAGGATCGAGGCGATGGTGACGGCAGCCTGGTAGGACTTGCGGGTCTTGTCGTAGCGGGTCGCTAGGCCGCGCCACTGCTTCAACCGGTTGAAGCAGCGTTCGACAACGTTGCGGAGCCGGTAGATCCGGCGGTCGAAGCCGGGTGGCCGGCCGCCGCGCGAGCCGCGGTTGAGGCGGCCGAGCGCCTGGTCGACGCGCTCGGGAATGGTGTGCCGGATGCCGCGTCGGCGCGGGTAGGCGCGGATCTTTCGGGAGCTGTAGCCCTTGTCGGCGATGACGTGGTCGGGCCGGGTGCGCGCTCGCCCCGGCCCGATCCTGGGGACGTGGATCGTCTCCAGGACGGCTTCGAGGCGGGTGCAGTCGTTGGTGTTGCCGCCGGTCAGGACGAAGGCGAGCGGGCGGCCGCGTCCGTCGCAGGCCAGGTGGAGCTTGGTGCTCAGTCCTCCGCGGGATCGGCCGAGGGCGTGATCACCCGCTTCGTCCCGGTCGCGTGCCCCTTTTTGCCGCCGGTGGCGTGCTGGTGGGCCCGCACGATCGTGGAGTCGACGGAGACCAGCCAGTCGATGTCCCCGGCCGCGTCCTTCTCGGCCTGGATCGCGTGGAGCATCCGGGAGAAGGTGCCGTCCAGCGCCCACCTGCGGAAGCGCGTGTAGAGGGTCTGCCAGGAGCCGTAGCGTTCCGGCACGTCCCGCCAGGACGTGCCGGTCCGCAGCTTCCACACGATCCCGTTCAGCACCAGCCGGTCGTCCGAACGCGGACGACCGGCCACCCCCGAAGCGGGCAGGAACCGCGACAGCACAGCCCACTCGGCATCCGACAGCTCATGACGACGCACCATGACCGACATGATCCACCATCACTTGATCAGCTTTGAAGACGACTCCTAGGGCACCGGTGATCACCGGAGTCCGTCGGTGTTCGTCGGGGTTCGTCGGGGTTCGTCGGGGTTCGTCGGTGGGCGTCCGGTGCGGGGCGGGCCGGTGGGCTCACCGCGCCTGGGCGAGGGTGTCCAGGTGTCCGGCCCAGCGCACGAGCAGGTTCGTCAGGGTGGTGAGCTCCTGCGGCGTCAGACAGGCCGCGAGCCGTTCCCGCAGCCCGGCGACCTGCGCGGCCACGCGCCGGTGGGCGCTGCGGCCCTGCCCGGTGAGGGCGGCGCGCCCGTCCGTGTCGAGGGTGACCCAGCCGCGGGCGGCGAGCCCTTCCAGGTGCGGGCGCACGGTCGGTTCCTCGGGGCAGAGGAAGGCGGCCAGCGCCGTGTCGAGGGCGGTGGTGTCCGTCGGCCCGTGGGAGAGGGTGTTGAGTACCTGCCAGTCGCGCCGGCTCAGCGCGTCGGCGGCGAACAGGCGCGCCATGGACTGCTCGATGGCGCCGTCGATGTGGCGCAGCCAGTACCCGAGCGGGCGCTGCCCGGGCACGTCGGGCAGGCCGGCGGCGGGCACGTGCGCGGGTGTGGCGGTTTCGGGCATAACAGGTCCCCCCTAATACATGTCCTTTGACAAAAGTTGTAACCTAGCATGCATGTCTGAGCGGGAGAGGAAGTACCAGGAAACCGGGCCGGACACCGCCGTCGAGGACGCGTCCGCCGCCGCCGTCGAACGCGCCATGGTCGCCATCCGCCACAGCCAGACCCGCCGTTCGCTGGGCCGCATCGCCCGGCCCGGGGGCGCCGGCGCGATCGACCCCACCCTGTTCGGCGTCCTGGACGCGGTCGAGGCCCACCCCGGCCCGTGCGCCGTCGCCGACGTCGCCGCCGCCCTGGGCGTCGACCAGCCCCGGGCCAGCCGCCTGGTACTGCGCACCGTCGAGCAGGGCTGGCTGGAACGCGGCAGCGACCCGCGCGACGCCCGCCGCACCCTGCTCGCCCTCACCCCCGCCGGGCGCGCGCAGGCGGAGGCCGCCCACCGGCTGCGCCGTGTGGTCTTCGCCCAGGCCATGGCGGGCTGGAGCGAGGGCGACCGCACCGCGTTCGCGCGCCTGATCACCGCCTTCGTCGCCGATTTCGCCCGTACCGTCGCGGACCGGGCGTGAACCGGTGGAGCGCTGGGCCGGGGCCCGGTTCGCCGGTCCCGGTCCCGCTCCCGGTGATGACGATCACTCGTACGGGTGGTTCAGGTTGGGAGAGCCCCGCCGCCCGCCCCGGGGCCTCGCCCCGGAGGCTGCGGCACGACCCGCTCGCCCTCGCCGTCCGGCTCCTCGAAGGCGGCCGGGTAGCGGGCCAACTGCGCCGCGTCCACGGTGGCGCGGTCCGCGCCCTCCCGGCCGTTGCGTACCGCCGGGCGGCGCTCCGGCGTCGCCCGGTCGGCCTTGGGGTGGACCGGCTCCCACCGGCGGCCGTGGGCCTCCACCGGCGCCGTGTAGTCGTCCCGGGCGGCCCGGCTCCAGAACGTGTGGTCCACCACCACGTCGCGCCCGGCCCGCATCGGCTCCACCAACTCCCGCCGCTGCTCGCGGCGGACCTCCTCCTCGGGCCGGTCGAACGCCTCCCGCGCCGGCACCGGCCCCGCGTCGCGCCGCCCGGGCCGCCGCCACACCACCTCGTCGATCGACAGCCGGACGCCCGCCGCGCCGCACCAGGCCCGCCGCGTAGGTGCTCTTGCCCGCCCCCGGCAGCCCGCACATCAGCACCACCGTGCCGCCCGATCCCTCTGCCACGCAACCACGTCAGCCCTGGCCCCGCGGCGGCGGGGAGCGGTCCGGGGGAGCGGGAAGCCGGCGGGGACGACTTCCCGCTCCGGCACGACGGTTCCGGCACGGCGCCGACCGCACGAAAGGACCCCCGCCCGCCCCGGCACCCGGACCGGGGCGGGCGGCGGGGCGTGCCCGGGGTCGGCCTGAACCCGCCGCCACGGCGCCGCCGTCCCCTTGCGAACCGGGTTGACCTCAAGGCGACTTGAGCTCCTACGGTGGGCGCGTCCCGATGAGCCGACAGACGAAGGGGGCGCACCGCCGTGGCGTTCGAGGAGTGCCCGCACGCGGTCCTGGCCGCCCAGCCCGTCGGCGCCTGGAGCGCCGAGGTGTTCCACCGGGTGGTGGGCGCCCTGCGCGAGCAGCTCGCCGTCGAAGGCCTCACCCGGCCGCACTGGTGGACGCGCGACCACGCCGCCGCCACCCCCCCCGGCCGCTGGAACCGCGCCACCCTGGTCCGGCGGCCGGCCCGCTACGACGACCTCGCCACCGACTCCACCGCCGTCTTCGACGGCCTCACCGCCCGCGGCCGGCTCCTGGAGTCCGCCGCCACCGGCGCCATGACCCTCACCGAGGACGGCGAGGCCGCCCGCCTGCGCGCCCGCGACCGCAACCACCGCGTCCACCGCGTCCACCTCCGGGCCCACCAGGACGTCGACGAGGCCGACGTCGTCACCACGATCAACGTGCTGCGCCGCACCACCGCCGACATGGGCGGCGAGGGCGACCTCCCGGACCGACCGGCCCGGCCCGGCCCGGACCGACCGGCCCGACCGGACCGGCCGACCGGCCCGGCCCGGCCCGGCCCGGCACGGCACGGCCCGGCCCGGCCCGGCACGGCCCGGCACGGTCCGACCGGACCGGCCGACCGGCCCGGCGCGGCCCGCACAGGAGGTCGACGGGGGTGGCCTCCTGTGCGGGCCCCGGATTCCGGAAAGGATCGAACAACTGCACGCCTCCTGATCTACTGTCGGATCCGGCCCGGCGAACGTCGGAGGATCCACAGGCGCGAGCGCATCGCCGTCGGCACCGCCGCCGCCGCCCTGCTCGCCCTCGGCGGCGGCCGGGCCTTCGCCGACACCTCGTGGGGCGGCACCGCCCCCGCGGACACCGCCGCCCCGGCGGACACCTCCCGGGGCCGGGCCGCCCCGGCCGACACCTCGTGGGGCGGCGCCGCCCCCGCGGACACCTCCCGGGGCATGGCCGCCGGCGCCGGCGGGTAGCCCCCGCCCCGCGGGAGGGGACGCGGGCCCGCGCGCGGGCACCGACCCGGCGGTGATTGCCGCGGCGTGCGCCGGGGGTGCTCCCCTTTGCGCTCTTCCGCAGCCGCCGCCGGGTCCACCACGCTGGGCCCGGACCGTCCACGGGGGCGCCGGCGGTCCTCGCCCGGGCCGTCAGGCCCCGAACCGGTCGGGAGTGCGGAAGGCGTATGCCCCAGGACGTCGAGTTCACGGTGCCCCTGGAGAGTCGGGTCAGCCCCGACCTGCCCCGGGCCCGCCGCCACCACCTGGCCTGGGTACGGGAGTCGGGCCTGCTGCACGGCGAGGACGCGCTGCGCCGCTACGCCTCCTCCCGGGTGGCCGACAGCGCCGCGTACGGCTTCCCGTACGCCGCCGGCGCCGACCTCGACCTCTGCTTCGACCTGCTCGGCTGGCTCTACCTCCTCGACAACCACTTCGACGGCCACTTCGACGGCCACTTCGACGGCCGCCTCGACGGCCGCCCGGACGACGGGTCGGGCGCACGGCCCGCCGCCGCCCGCACCGAGGACGCCGTCGCCCTGTGCCAGGACCTGGTGGACCACCTGCGCTACGGGACCCGCCCCGGCGCGGGGGCCGCCCCCGCCGTGGCCGCCTTCGCCGACTGCTGGCAGCGGATGGGCCAGGGCATGTCCCAGGAGTGGCGCCGGCGCACCGCCCACGACTGGGTCGACTACCTGGCCGGCTGGCCCACCAAGATCGCCGACCGCGTCCTGGGCGTCCTGCCCGACCCCGCCGCCCACCTGCGCGCCCGCCGCCGCACGATCGGCCTGCGCCCGCTGCTCGCCCTCGCCGAGCGGGCCGGCCACTACGAGGTCCCGCTGCCGGCCTGGTGCTCCAGCCACCTGGAGGGCATGCGGATCGCCGCCTGCGACGCGATCATCGCCATGAACGAGGTCCACGCCCTGGAACGCGACGAGGCGGCCGGGCGCCCCAACCTCGTGCTGAGCCTGATGCGCCACCAGGGCCGCGCCCGCCCCGAGGCCCTGCGCGAGGTCGCCGGCACGGCCCGCCGCTCCGTCGAGACCTTCCTCCAACTACGCGCCGGACTCGCGCAGTTGGAACGCGACCTCGGCGGCCGCGTACCCGAACTGGCCCGCTACGCCGACGCCCACGCCGCCTGGATCCGCGGCTACCACGACTGGGGGCGCACGGCCCCGTGCTACGAGGACGTACGGCGTCCGGGCTGAGGTGCCGCGGGCCGCGGGCGGCCCCTATCATGGGCGCGCTCCGCTTGATGATCACCGCTCCTGGGGGACTGTTGATGACCGGTACCGTCGTCGTGCACGCCGAATCGCCGCTGGTGGCCCTGGTGAAGGGCTCGTACGGCGTGGTGATCGACGGGGTGCGGGTCGGCAGGGTGAGACAGGGCGCCGTCGCCCGCTTCCCGGTGCCCGCCGGGACCCATGCCGTCGGGCTCACGGTCTGGGACGGCACCCGCTCCAACGCGGTGACCGTGGAGGTCGGCGAGGACCGGGAGTTCCTGCTCTCGGGCCGGGGCACCGGTCTCGGGTACGCCTTCCTGCTGCCGGTCCTGGCCCGCACCGTGCTGCCCTGGTACTACACCGTCGTGGCCCTGCTGCTGATGCTCGCCGCCGTCCGGGCCGTCCCGGGCCTGACGCTGCGGCTGCGGGCGGTCGGCGACTCCTACCTCCCGGCCGTCCACGGCGACGAGCCCGCCGGGCCCGCCGAGGGGGAGAGCGCCGAGGGGGAGGGCGCCGGCAACGGCCTGTGGTGGGAGTCGGACCCGGCCCTGGCCAAGCGCCTGCGCAAGTCCGCCGGTTCCTGAGGCTCCCGGCCTGGCGGGGAGCGCACAACGCGATATACCGTATCGCGATATAGCGTAAGTTGCCGTCCGCGTGCCGCTCACCCCGGTGCGAGGACCTTCACCGAATTCAGGACGGGGACCGGAAGCCATGCCTGGAGAGACCTCACCCTCCCCGCGGCCCGCGGCTCCGCAGTCCGCGGTCCCGCAGGCCGCCCCGCCCGCGCTGCGGGCCTCGCACGCGGACCGGGACCGGGTGGTGGCCGCCCTGGGCGTGGCCGCGGGCGACGGCCGGCTGAGCCCGGAGGAGCTGGACGAGCGGGTGGAGGCCGCCCTGTCGGCCCGCACCGTCGCCGACCTGGCCGCGCTGACCGCCGACCTGCCGCCGGTGTCGGTCTCGGCCACCGGGGTGGTGGCGGAGGGCCGGGACGTCCTGCGGATCGAGCAGAAGTTCACCAGGACCGAGCGGGTGGGCGCCTGGGTGCTGCCGCGCCGCCTGGAGATCGCCGCCGAGTGGTGCCACGTGAAGCTGGACTTCACCCAGGCGGTGATCACCCACGACACCCTGGAGGTCGACGTCGACATGCAGGGCGGCAACCTGGCGCTGATCGTCGGCCCGGGCATCGTGGTCGACCCCTACGGCCTGAGCCTGGAGTTCTCCAAGGTGAAGGGCCACCGGGACCCGGACCCGGGCGCCCCGGTCCGGCTGCGGATCGAGCTGATCGGCAGGAAGAGCTTCGGGCGGGTCACCGTGCGCCACCCCCGCAGGTCGTGGGGCCGGCGCAACTCACCTCAGCCCTACGGCTACTGACGGACCGTCAGTCCTCGCCGCCCTCGCCGCCCTCGCCGCCCTCGCCGCCCTTGCCGCGCTTGCGCTGCCCGGTGGCACCGCGCCCGGTGCCCCCCGCCCGCTTGCCGCCCGCCGGGGCCGCCGCCTCCTTGGCGTCGACGGCGCCGCGCAGCCGCGCCTGCGCCCCGGTGATCCGCTCGGCGAGGGCCCGGTCGGGGTGGGTGGTGACGGCGGGCGTGGCGGCGGCCTTCCCGAGCGCGGTCACCGAGTTCTCCAGGTACGCCTTCCAGTACTCGACGTGCCGGTCGGTGACGGCCGCCTGGCCGAGGTTGGCGGACAGCGCGTCCGCGTACTCCAGGAGGTAGTCGACGGTCTCCTTCAGGTAGCCGGCGTCGATCCCGGTGCGGCCCGCGTGCTCCAGCTCCCACACGTGGGTCTCGATCTCGCGCATCGGCTGCTGGAGCAGGGTGAAGGTCTCCTGCCCGATGTCGCTGATCACGTCCATGTAGACGTGCGGGTCCCCGCCGTCGGCGGCGTCCTCGTCGGGCATCAGCATCGCCTGGGCGGCGTGGATGAGCTCGTGGCGCAGCGTGCTGTGGATGACGGCGGGCCCGTAGTCGTCGAACAGGTTGCGGTACAGCGCCATGGTGACCTTGTCGCCCGAAGTGCCGGTCGTGGTCAGGGCCATGGCCTTGCCCGCGCCCTGGCGGGAGTGCTTGTAGCCGAGGACGAGGTTGTCCTCGTCCGCCACGGCCTGCGGCAGGTGGTCCAGGACGTAGCGCAGCAGCGCGTCCAGTGCCGCCTGGCGTACGGCCTTCGCGTCCGACCCGGTCGTCTCCTTCGCCTCCTGCAGCTGCTGGACGAGGGCGGCCGGCAGTTCGGGGACGGCCGCCGACGGCTCCTCGGGCTGGGGCAGGTCGTCGGAGGCGGTGCGCTGGAGCGCGCCGCCGGCCCCGGCACGGGCCGTGCGCTGCTCCACCGCGGCCGCCGCGGGGGCGGGCCCGGACATGACCCGGCGGGCGGTGGCCTCCGCCTCGCGCTCGAAGCGGTCGAAGGGGTCGCTGACCCGCAGTCCGGTGCCGGTGTCGGTGCCGGCCACGGGGCCGTGCCGCTGCTGGATGACGTGGGTCAGCTCGTGGGCGAGGGTGTGCTTGTCGCCGCCGCCCTCCCCGATGACGACGTGGTGGCCGGAGGTGTAGGCGCGGGCGCCGACCTCGGCCGCCGAGGCGCGGGCCGCCGCCCCCTCGTGGAGGCGGACGTTGGAGAAGTCGGCGCCCAGGCGGGCCTCCATCTCGGCGCGGGTCGCCTCCTGCAGCGGGCGCCCCGCGCTGCGCAGTACGCCGTCGACGGCGGAGCGCTGCACCATCCGGACCACGGCGGCGTTGCCCGCGGCGGCCTGGAGGGCGAGCAGCCGCGGGGCGGGCCGGCGGTCGGGGCCGGGGGTGCGGTCGGTGCCCGCCGCCCGGGTGCCGTCCTCCCGGCCGCCCTGCTGCCGCCGGCCGTCGTGTGTGCGCATGGGTGTGTCCCCCCGGGGTGTCCGCTGGCCTTCCATGGTCATCCGGCGGCGCGGTGCGGCGGAAGGGCCGTGGGGGCAGCGCTGCGTGCCCGTACGGGCAGTTCGGACGGGGTGCGGCACCGCCCGGCGCGCCCTGCGAGGACCGCCGGCATGACGCCACCGCCGCCCACCGGCCCCGGCACCCCCGGCACCCCCGGCACCTCCGACGCCCCCGACGCCCCCGGTACCCCCGGCACCCCCGGGACCCCTGACGACCCGTTCGCCGTGCTCGGCGAGCCCGTCCTGGCCGTCCCGGACCGGCGGCGCGCCCTGCTCGCCGTCGCCGGGGCGTGCGGGGACGGCTGCGGGGACGGCTGCGGGGACGGCGGGGACGGGAGGGTCGGCGTCTTCGACGTCAGCGGCGGCCCCCGGCGCCGTCTGCTGATCGGTACGGGCTTTCCCGTGCACGCGATGGCCTTCCGTCCGGCCCGCCCCCTGCCGGCCGTGGGCACCGGGGACTACGACGGCGGCTACCACTTCGAGGGGGAGCTGCTGCTCGTGCACCTGGACAGCGGCGAGGTCCGGTCCCTGATCGGGCGCGACTTCGGATCCGGCCGTCAGGTCCTCGCCCTGGAGTGG
Source organism: Kitasatospora sp. NPDC059146 (assembly GCF_042786665.1). Taxonomy (NCBI): domain Bacteria; kingdom Bacillati; phylum Actinomycetota; class Actinomycetes; order Kitasatosporales; family Streptomycetaceae; genus Kitasatospora; species Kitasatospora sp. NPDC059146. The sequence continues at coordinate 37,482 of NZ_JBHZCY010000032.1, forward strand.
TCGAACGACCGGGACCTGCGCGTGCTGATGGCTCCTGCGGACGACGAGGACGGCGAGGAGGCCCACGGGGAGGGGCGCCTCGCCGTCGTCCGCCGCGCCGACCGGGCCGGGGTCGGCGCGCAGTGCCTCACCGCCCGCGACCTGGCCGGCCCCTGGGTGCTCGTGTCCCGCCCCGACCGCCGGGAGGCCGCCCGCCGCACCGTCGCCCGCCTGAGGGCACCCCGGGCCCGCCGCCACCGGCACGCCGGCGGCCGGAGCGGGTGAGGGCTGTGCGGGGAGTGGGAAGTCGGCCGGGCCGACTTCCCACTGCGCTCCCTGTGCTGCTTCCTGTGAGGCGCGGGTGGCTGCTCAGTCGAGCCGGCCCAGGATCCATTCCACGAGGACGCCGGAGACGTGGCTGTGCTCGGTGTTCTCGGCGTCGAAGGCGACCTCGTTCAGGTGGAAGCGCTCGGGGCCCTGGTCGAGGAGGTTGAGGTTCGGGTCGACGTCCCAGGCGATGGGGTCGTAGACGAGCGCGCAGGCGCTGACCGCCGGGACGAAGGCGCCGCTGCGGTGCTCCTCGCTGATCTTCGCCTTGATGGCGTCGGCGACCTTGCCGAAGGAGTCCAGGGTGCCGCCGGGCACCCCGTCCAGGGCCGGGACCTCGGTGGTGGTGGAGCGGCGCAGCGACAGGCCGGCGTGCATGCCGCCGATGCGCTGGCCGGTGCCCCGGTCGGGCTGGAAGCGGGCGGTGGCGCTGGCGACCAGGGCCTGCCAGTCGAAGGCGATCTCGCCGGCGGGCAGCGGGCGCCCGGTGCCGTCGCCGCGGCCGTTGGCGACGCCGAGCAGGCGCGGGCGGCGCGGGAAGTCGCCGAGGTCGGCGAGCTCGCGCACGAAGGCGGTGCGCAGTTCGCTGGCGGTGGCGACCTCGCCCGAGTACTTGGCGTCCGGGACCCAGGCCCAGAGCAGCTGCTGGGCGGCGGGGCTGCGGATCAGGTCGGCCTGGGAGGGCTCGCCGGGCCTGGCGGGGGCGAGCTTCTCGAAGAAGTACGCCATCTGCTGGAGGATCAGCGGGATCCAGGCGCCGTTGTGGGGGGAGTCCCAGGACAGGTAGGTGGCGGCCTGGTGGTCGATGCCGTCGTTCTCCAGCTTGGCGAGCGCGTAGCGGGTGATGATGCCGCCCATGCTGACGCCGCCGACGGTCAGCGGCTGGTCGCCGACGCGTTCGGCGATGGCGCGCCGGATCGCCTGGATCGCGACGTCGGCGTTGTGCTGGATGTGGGTGTGGCGCTCGTCGAAGCCGATCAGGACGACGTCGTGGCCGCGGGTGAGGAGCTGGTCGAGGAAGCCCGGACGGCCGCTCTCGTAGGGGGAGTTGAAGTGGTTGAACAGCGCGGGCAGGTCGCTGGGGCCGTAGTTGAAGCCGTCGGCGAACAGGAACGGCTTCTCCAGGTGGGTGCGGCCGCCGCCGTAGTAGACGGCCGCGGTGCCGCTCGCCCGCTCGCCCGGTAGCTCCCAGACCTCGTCGGGCACGCGCACGCCCGGCAGGCCGATGTCGGTGGTGAAGAAGATGTCGGAGGCGATGGTCGCCGCGACTTCGGCGAGTTCCTCCGGGGTGAGGTCGGTCCCGCTGGTGGCGAGGGAGGTGGAGACGTCGATACGGGGGTTCACGGCCATGGTGTACCGCCTCGGTCGGGGGTTGGTTCGTGGCCGACCGTAACGGGTCGGTCACTCACCGCACCAGCTGCTGACCGCTATTGGCCGAAAGCGACCGGAACGGACCGCTCGCGGGACCCGCCACCCCGGGACGGCCGCGGTCGGACCAGGAGCAGCGTCTTGCCCAGGGCCGTGCGGCCCTCGATCGCGGCGTGCGCGTCCGCGGCCCGCTCCAGCGGGAAGGTCTGCCCGATCACCGGCCGCACCCGGCCCGCGAGGGCCTGCGCCATCACCTGCTCCAGCCACGGCCGCATCCGCGCCCGGAAGGAGAACAGCTGCTCGATCCCGAGCACCTCCACCCCGCGCCGCCGCGCCTGCTCGGGTGTGATCGCCGTGAGGTGGCCGCTGGAGGCGCCGTGCACGGAGAAGCGGCCGTGGCGGGCCGTCACCTCGAAGGCGGCACGGCCGATCTCCCCGCCCACGCCGTCGAACACGACGTCGACGCCCGCGCCGCCGGTCACCCGCAGGACCTGCTCGGCCCAGTCCGGGGAGGAGTAGTCGATGGCTGCCTCGGCGCCCAGGCCGCGGACCAGGTCGAGCTTGCGCTCCCCGCGGGCCAGGCCGATGACCCTGGCCCCGGCGGATCGCGCCAGCTGCACCAGCAGGCTGCCGAGTCCGCCGGCCGCCGCCTCGACCAGCACCCACTGCCCGGGGACGATCCGGGCCCCCTCGACCAGGCCCGTCGCGGTGGCGCCGTCGGAGTGCAGGGCCGCCGCCTCGGGCAGGCCCAGCCCCTCGGGCACCGCGACCAGGCTCCCCGCGTCGGCCGCCACCCGCTCGGCGAAGGCGCCCGTCGACCCGGCGTCGGCCAGCACCGACCGGCCGGCCCAGCCGGGGTCCACGCCCTCCCCGACGGCGCTCACCCGGCCGGCCACCATGCCGCCCGGCACGTAGGGGAGTTCGGGCCTGGGGTGCCACGGGTCGACGCCACGGCGGATCTGCGTCTCGACGAAGGTGATGCCGACGACGGAGACGTCGACCAGCACCTGCCCCGGCCCGGGAGCGGGTTCCGGCGCCTCGCTGGGGACGAGAACCTCGGGGCCCCCGAAACGCACTGCCTGTACGGTCCGCATGCTGATCACATTCCTGTCCGGTGACGGCGACTTCGACACCGTGGATTCTTCGACCTCAAGCGAGGTTGAGGTCAAGTGCGCTGAGGGGCGGATCAGGAAGTCGGCGGGGTCGACTTCCCGGCCGGAGTCGCGGTGGCCCGGGGAACAGGGAAAGCCCCGCCGCCCCGGGGGGCCGGGGCGGCGGGGCTGAGGCGCTGGGGTCAGCGGGCGTCGAGTTCGCCGGTGCGGACGGCGGTCACGAAGGACTGCCAGGCGGTGGCGGAGAAGACCAGGGCGGGGCCGGAGGGGTCCTTGGAGTCGCGGACGGGTTGGATGCCGGTGAAGCCGTCGGCGATCTCGATGCAGGCACCGCCGTTCGCGCTGCTGTATGAGCTCTTGCGCCAGGTGGTGGGGGAGTCGACGTTCATCACGGTTTCTCCTGGGTGGAGTGGGAAGTCGGCGGGGCCGACTTCCTGCGTGTGACTGGGGGAGTTGAACTGGCAGAGATGGCCTGCCGCCCAGGCCTCTCCGGGGTGGCGGGTCAGTGGGTGTCGAGTTCGCCGGTGCGGACGGCGGTGACGAAGGACTGCCAGGCGGTGGTGGAGAAGACCAGGGCGGGGCCGGAGGGGTCCTTGGAGTCGCGGACGGGCATGGCATCGGCGAAACCGTCAGCAACCTCGACGCATTGCCCGCCGCCCCCGCCGCTGTACGAACTCTTCCGCCAGGAAGCGCCAGTCAGGTCGACATCCACTCCAGGTCCCTCCTTGCCGCACGAATGAAAGCTCGCGATTCGGCCTGACCAGGGGCCTCGACCGCAAGCCGATCGTAGCTCTTGCTCAGCGCGGCAGTTGACTTGGTATCGCGGTCGATGTAGCCGCGCTGCTCGATCTCGCCGTAAGCGAGAACTTTGCGATTCGGCATGGTAAGGAGGGCGGCCATGTGTGTGAACACCCGGTCCGCGCCCAAGGAGAATGGCACCACCTGGATGACAACATTGGGGCGAGTTGTCATTTCCTCAAGGTGAAGCAGTTGCTCGACCATAGCGTCACGCCCGCCGACGACCCTCCTCAGGCAGCTTTCGTCCAACACCACGTGCAGGAGCGGCGGAGAAGGGCGGTCCAGGATCTTCTGGCGTGCGAGCCTGAACTCGATGCGTTCCTCGGCCAGCTTCTCGCATCCGCCGGTCTGCCTGGCGTAGCTCATCTCGATGGCCGTTGCGTAGGCCCGAGTCTGCAGAAGCCCGTTGACGACATTGACCTCGATGATCCTGATCTGCTCCGCGAGGCCCTCGTAGCGTGCGTACTCCGGAAAGCCCTCCAGGATCGCCGCGTTCTTCAGCTGGTACCACATCAGCACCATCGTGCCGCCCGTGTTGAGCGCGATGTCCGCCAGCTCCGCGAGCCTGCGACTCGGCGGTCGGTGCGCAAGTTCGATGTAGGAGAGGTGCGACGAGGAGCACTCCAGGAGCGGCGCCAGGTCGTCCAGGAGGAGCTTCCTGTCCTCGCGGAAGTTGCGGAGTTGGATCCCGAAGGGCGCCCAAGGGCTGGACTCAGGGTCAATCTTCTTCTTGTTCATGGCAGTCCCCAACTTTCAAGGCGCCCGTAGGCAACTCGCAGGCCACTTCCGATGCTAGGCGACACTGGGCCACCATGTGCAACAGAAAGTGAAACTTCCATCGCAGAGAGTTCCCTTGCCATGGCTCAAGACCAAGTCCCCCGTCTCCACGGGTACGGTGTCCGCTGGGACACCGAGGCCCGGTGCTACCGGGTGCGCAACGAGTGCACCGGGGCGTGGCTGTGCAGGCCCGACGGAGAGCGCAGCGGCTTCTCCTCCTTCACCGAGGCCTTCTCGGCCTGGCGGCTCTTCGAAGTCCACAAGCGCCCGGGGGAGTTGTGACCCTCTCCCGTGTCACGGCCGAGCAGCGCCGGCAGGCCGCCGTCGTCCTGGACGACCTGACCACCGTCCTCGCCCTGGGCCGCGTCCACCTGCCCACCCTGGAGGTGGACTGGGACACCGGCCGCTCCACCTGCGAGTACCTGCTGCACCTCACGGCCCGCCCGCTCGACCTGCTGCGCATCGTGGACCTGCTGCGCAAGGGCCTGCGCTACGAGCGCCTCACCTATGACGACTGAACTCATCCCCCGCCTCCTGTGGTGGGCCTGCCTCGCCCTCCTTCTCTTCGCTGCTCTCAGGAAGTGAACCCCCCCCCCGTGCACGACCCCCGCCTCATCGCCAAGCCCCCCGTCTGCCGGCTCGGCTGTCTCGTCCTGGTCCGCAACCAGAACGGCCACGTCCTGCTCGTCGACCCCGACTACCTCGACGGCATGATCCTGCCCGGCGGCCCCGGCAAGGCCAACGAGCCCCCGCACCGCGCCGCCGCCCGCCACCTCCACGCCCAGACCGGCATCATCCTGCGCCTGACCCACGCCGTCGCCCTCGACTACACCCCCTCCGACCGCTACCTGGAACGCTTCAACCTCGTCTTCGACGGCGGCACCCTGCGCGACGAACACCCCCTCACCGTCCCCCCGCAGAAGCGAAGCCGCCTGCACGGCGCCCGCTTCGTCCCCGTCCACGAACTCCCCAACCACATGGCCCCCTCCCAGGCCGCCCGCACCACCGAAGCCCTCACCGGCCGCGCCCTCCCCCTCCTCCTCCACGGCCAGCGCCCCGACTGACGCTCCGTCACATGTCCATCCCCCGGTCAGCCCCAGGGCGGATCGGGGGGATGCCCCCATCCCGCTGCCCGCCGGTGCGCCCGACACTCGGGCCATGCGCATCACTCGGGGCGGCTGGGCCGTCATGACCGTGCTGTCCACACTGATCGTCCTGTACGCGGCCAAGTACGCGAGCTTCGACCCGGACACCTACTTCACCCAACAGCGCGCCACCTACCTGGCGCACCAACTGCCCCTGGGCCTCCACATCTTCGGCGCCGCCGTCGCCCTGCTCCTCGGGCCCTGGCAGTTCTCCACCCGGCTGCGCCGCCGCTCCCCGCGCCTGCACCGCGCCGTCGGCACCACCTACCTGCTGGGCTGCCTGGTCGGCGGCATCGGCGCACTCCTGCTGGCGCCGCACGCCTACGGCGGCGCGGTCTCCGGGCTCGGCTTCGCCTGCCTGGGCGTCGCCTGGCTGCTCGCCGGCGCCACCGGACTGCGGATGATCCTGCGCGGCCGGGTGGAGGACCACCGGCGCTGGATGGTCCGCAGCTTCGCGCTCACCTTCGCCGCCGTCACGCTGCGCCTCATGCTGGTGGCCGCCCAGGTCGCCCACCTGGACTTCCGCACCTCCTACCTGGCGATCGCCTGGCTGTGCTGGGTGCCCAACCTCGCGCTGGCGTGGTGGTTCACCCGCTCACCCGGTCGGGTGAAGGTCGCACCCGGCGGCGGAGATCTGTAGCAGGCTCCTCCCTGGCTGACGGACCGTCAGCACAACAACTCGTCCCCACGGAGAGACGCCATGGCCTACCCGAAGGATTTCAAGTACACCGACTCGCACGAGTGGGTGCAGCCCACCGGCAGGAACAAGGCCCGGGTGGGCATCACCGACCACGCCCAGCGCCAGCTCGGCGACATCGTCTTCGTCGAACTCCCCAAGGTGGGGGACACCTTCGACGCCGGGCGGCCGTTCGGCAGCGTGGAGTCCGTCAAGTCGGTCAGCGAGCTCTACGCCCCGGTCTCCGGCAAGGTCACGGCCATCAACGAGGACCTGGACGCCGCACCCGAGGACATCAACGAGGACGCGCACGCCACCTGGCTCATCGAAGTGGAGCTGACCGAGCCCGCCGAGCTGGACACCCTCCTCACGGCCGCCCAGTACGAGGCCCTCATCAAGGAGTAGGGCCGGTTCGACGTGCTGCTCGCGTGCGGGCCCGCCCTCACGCGAGCAGCGCCTCCAGCTGCGGGAGCCGGTCGAACAGGTCGGGCAGGCCGTTCAGGCCGCCGCGTACGGACGCGTGCGAGAGCGCGAGCTCGGGGCCGGTGCCCGCCTCGGCCCCGGCCAGGCAGCGCAGGACGTTCCACCGGGTGTGCCCCAGCCAGCCGCCGACCGTGTACGCGAACCAGCTCGGGCCCGGCGGCGGCAGCGCACCGCCGCCCGCGGCGTAGCCGTCGAGGACGCGGCGGAAGACGGCGGGCCTGATGTCGTCGAGGCCGGGGCCCTTGGCGATGCCCAGCGCGGTCGAGCCGAGCTCGCCGGAGAGGTCGAGCGGGCCGGAGAGCTCCCAGTCGAGCAGCACCGGGCGGCCCGCCCGGGCGAGCAGGTTCCACGGCTGGACGTCGCGGTGGGTGAGCACCACGGGGCCGGGCCGCTCGCAGGCGTCGAGGAAGTCGGCGATGGCCAGGAACGTGCCGACGCGGGAGGCGAGTTCGCCGGCCCACGGCTGTCCGCTCGCCTGCGCCCGCGCGGCGAGTGCGGGCCAGTCCCGGGGGGTCGGCCCCTCGGCCGACTCGGCCGGCTCGGGGGTCCACGGGACGTCGAGGGCGTGGAGGCGGGCCAGGATCTGGCCGACCTCGAAGGCGTACGCCTCCGGCACCGGCTCCTCCGGCACCTTCTCGCCCTCGACCCAGCGGTGCACGAGCGTGTGCGGGTCGGCGGCGACCGGCTCCGGCATCGGGACACCGGCGGCGAAGGCCGCCCGCTCGAAGGCGAACACGTCCTCGACCCGGTAGGGGCGGCGGCGGTCGGCGGGGCTCAACTCCTTGACGGCGAAGGACCCTTGGTCGGTGTCGAGCCGGTACGTCCGGTTGGCGAACCCGCCGTGGACGCGGATCATCGGCCCGAGCGGCACGCCGAGGTGGGAGAGGTTCACCCCGCGCATGCTAGGCCCGGCACTCCGCCGCCGCACCGGGCTTTCCCGTGGACGCCGGCCCGCGCCGGCGTCCACGGGGTGCCGGTGTCAGCGGGTGCTGAAATCGGCGTTCCAGGAGGCCGCGCCGGTACGCGCCAGGCCGACCTCGTTGTAGTTGCCGATCATGATGCCCAGGTGGTCGGGGGAGTTGATCCAGCCGTCGACGGCCGCGTCGATGTTCGTGGGCCCCCAGAAGGCGATCTCGCCGAAGCCGCGCCCGGTGTAGCCCAGGCCCGAGGCTATGCGGCCCGAGTCGCAGAAGTGCCCGGAGACCCGGCGCTGGTCCATCTGGTCGGCGTTGCACTTGGCGGCCTGGGCGAGCGTGGCGTTGAACCGCACCGGCGCCTTGCCGTACTGGGCGCGCAGGGCGTTCAGCCGGTCCAGGAAGCGCTGCTGGTCGGAGGTGACCGGGCCGCCGCCGTTGCCCGGGTTGGTGCCGGTGCCGCCGGAGGCGACCAGGTCGAAGCGCTGGGACATGCTGCCGTCGCAGCCCTCGACGGTGACCTCCCGGTCCAGGCCGTGGTACGTCAGGCAGCCGTTGCCCTGGGCGTTGCGCAGGTAGGTGCCGCCCTCGGCGGCGGACTCCAGGGTCCACTGCTGGTTGGCGCCCGCCCACCAGTGGATGAACTGGGTGGTGCGGTTGTCGCGGGTGTCCATCTCCAGCACGCGCTCGGTGCCGTTGACGTTGCGGGCGAAGTCGACCCGGTCGCCGGGCTTGTTGGAGATCCAGAACGAGGTGGAGGCGTCCTGGTAGCCGCGGGCGACGATCCGCGAGCCCTCGCCGTCGGAGCTGGCCAGCGAGTGGTGGTTCTGGTGGTCCTGGATCGTGACCATCTGCTCGACCACGCCCGCGGTCGCTGCGGTGCCGGCGGTCGCGGCGTGCGCGGGCGCCGCCAGCAGGGTGGCACCGCTCGCGGACAGCGCGGAGACGGCGAACGCCAGGGCCGCCAGGCGGGTGCGGCGGCGCGCGCCCGGGGCCGGACGGCTGGTGGGGGTGGACGACGGGTGGGACACGGGGATCTCCTACGCTCGGCGGACCGCCGGCCGGCGGGCGGGCGGGGCGTAGGACAGGACAACAGCGCCGGGTAGACAACCGATCAACGGGCGTGGTCCGAAACCGTTTGGCGCCGGGCGGCGGGCGCTGCTACCTTTCCGGCAGGCCGTGCGAGAGAACGAGGAGGTGGTACCCGTGAACACGATGACATGGGTGCTCTCCTCCGGGGTCACGGTCGGGCGATAGGTCGTCGCCCGGGAGCGCCGTTCAGCAGCTCTCCCGAAAGGCACGACCGTGCACTTCACCCCCTCCGCCCCTCCCGCCCCCTCCGCCTCCCTGGCCTTCACCGCCGAACGGCGCCACGCCGACGGCGTCCTGGAGCGCGAGTTCCTCCTCGGCGACACCCCCGGCACCCTGTGGACGACCGGCACCGAGCCGGCCCCGCTGATCCTGATGGCCCACAACAACGGCCTGCCCCGGCGCGAGCCCCGCCTCGTCGCCCGGGCCCGCTACACCGCCGCCCAGGGCTACGCGGCGGCCGCCATCGACGCCCCCGGCTGCGGCGACCGCCCCCGCACGGAGGCCGCCGAGCAGGCCCGCGCCGACCTGCGCGGCGCCATGCGGGCCGGCGAGCCGCGCGAGGTGGTCGACGTGATCCTCGAAGCCCTCGTCGGCCCCCTCGTCGAGGCCGCCGTCCCCGAGTGGCGGGCCGCCCTGGACGCCCTCCTGACCCTGCCCGAGGTCGCCACCGGCCCGGTCGGCTACTCGGGCTGGACGGCGCTGGGCATCCGCCTGGCCGCCACCGACGCGCGCATCGGCGCCGCCGGCCTGTTCGCCGGCGGCTACGTGCCCCGCGCCGTGCGCGAACAGGCCCGGCAGGTCACCGTCCCGCTGCTGTTCCTGCTCCAGTGGGACGACGAGGGCAACCCCCGCGAGCGCGCCCTCGACCTGTTCGACGCCTTCGCCGCCACCGAGAAGACCCTGCACGCCAACCTCGGCGGGCACACCGGCACCCCCGCCTTCGAGCTGGAGGACACGAGCCGCTTCTACGACCGCCACCTGAGGTGACACCGGCCCCGGTGAGCCGGGCCGGCCGGGGGATCCCCTCCCGCGGCCGGCCCGGCCCGCGGGGTGTTACCCGAGGGCCCGCGTGACCACGCCGGAGCCCAGCGTGCTCCCGGCCTTGCGCAGCAGGAACGGCGTCCCCGCCTCCAGCGCGACCGCGGTCGTCAACGTCGCCGTCAGGCTCACGCTCGCACCGGGCTCGACGGCCTCGGTGCCCTCCGGCAGTTCCACCGACCCGGCGATGTCGAGGCCGCGCACGTGGAACACCGGCCAGTCGTCGCGGGAGACCGCCTTGTGCCGCCCGCTCACCTCGGCGGGCGACAGCTCGACGTCGGCCTCGAAGGTGGTGCACGCGCTGATGCTGCCCGGCTCGGCGAGCACCTGGCCACGGCCCACCTGCTCACTGGTCACACCGCTCAGCAGCAGGCCCACCGACTCACCCGCCCGCGCCTGCTCCTGCGCGCCCCGCGTGCCGGTCCGCTCGATCTCGACGCAGGCCACCGTCCGGTTCGCGCCGACCCCGACGACCTCCGCCTTGCCGCCCGGCGTGATCGTGCCGCGCTGGACGCGGCCGGTGACCACGCACCCCCGCCCGGGGACCTGGAAGGTGTCGTCGATCCCCATCAGGAACGGTCCCGCCGTGTCCTCGGCCCGACCCGAGTCATCCGTCTCCTCCACCCGCACGAACTCCCTCCATCACCTGCTGCTCGGTTGCCGCACGCACCGGCGACGACCCGCGGGAGTGCCGCGCTCCTGCGAAGCACGGCCCTCCCCCCGTGGTCGGCCGCCCGGTCCGCTGCCGGCCCAGACCGCCGATCCTGCCGGACCGGGGCCGGGCCCCACCCCGCACAACCCCACGGCGTCGGGGAGTTCACCCGATCGAGAACACCGGCTCGCAGCCCGCCAGTTCGCAGCTGGCCTCCCACAGCCGGGCCGCGGTGGCCTTGTCGGCCAGGTGCTCCCACAGCGGCTCCGGCCTCGGCTCGCCGCGCAGCCCGAACACCCGCGGGCTCCACAGCACCGGGCCGCCGTGAACTCCCGTGTCCAGCACGGCCCGTACCGCCGGCCAGGCGGCGGCGTCCTTGCCCTGGACGACCAGGCCCAGCGGCAGGCGGCTCAGCCGCTCGCCGGCGGTGCGTTCGTGCAGCGGCGGGCGGGCGGGGGTGAGGGCGTCGAGCGCGCCGCCCGGGTGCGTCAGGACGCTCAGCGTGGCGCTCCCGGCGGCGCGCAGGCGGCGGTCGAGCTCGACGGCGAACAGCATCTGGGCCAGCTTGGAGCGGGCGTAGGCGCGCTTGGGCCGGTAGTCGCGGGCGCTCTGGAGGTCGGCGAGGTCCAGGCGTTCGGACTTGGCGGCGAAGCTGCCGGTGGTGACGATCCGGCTGCCCGGGGTGGCCAGCAGCAGCGGGGCCAGGCGGGCGGTGAGCGCGAAGTGGCCCAGGTGGTTGGTGGCGAACATCAGCTCGTGGCCGCTCCCGGCGGTGCGGCGCGGCGGGTCGTCGAGGGCGATGCCCGCGTTGAGGACGACCGCGTCCAGGCGCTCCGGTCGCAGCGCCCCGGCGGACGCCTCGATCGAGGCCGGGTCGGCCAGGTCCAGCGGCAGGTGGCGCAGCCTCGCGCCGGGCACCCGCGCGCCGATCGCGGCGATCGCCGCCGCGGCCTTGGCGCGGTCGCGGCTGCCCAGGACGACACTCGCCCCGGTGGCGGCCAGCTGCTCGGCGACGAAGTAGCCGATGCCGGCGTTGGCGCCGGTGACCAGGAACACCTTCCCCTCGGCGCGGGGCAGCCGGTGGACGTCCCACGGCGGGCTCTGGAGTGCGGAGTTGGGCACGGGTGCTCCCTGGGTGTGCTGTGCGCGGTCGCCGGGGCGCGTCGATCACGCCCCGGCCCCAGGTTCGCGCGGGCCGCTCACACCTCACCGGCAGAGCGCTGTCCCCGCTGTCGGACGGCCGTCGCCACCACGTACGGGGGTGCTCAGTCGACGCAGAACTCGTTGCCCTCGACGTCCAGCATCGGGATGCACGAGTCCTGGCCGTCGTACAGCACCTGCACCAGCGTGGCGCCCAGGGCCTCCAGCCGGGCGGCCTCGGCCTTGAGCACGGCCAGGCGCTCCTCGCCGACCAGCCCGGTGCCCACCCGCACGTCCAGGTGCACCCGGTTCTTGACGGCCTTGCCCTCCGGCACGCGCTGGAAGTACAGCCGCGGACCCGCCCCCGAGGGGTCGGTGCACGCCGACCAGGAACCCCGCTCCTGCGCCGGCTGGGAGGCCTCGTACGCGTCCCAGGAGGCGAACCCCTTCGGCGCTGCCATGACGTACCCCAGCACCTCGCACCAGAAGCGGGCGACGCGCGCGGGCTCCGCGCAGTCGAAGGTCACCTGGAACTGCTTGATCGCTGACATCCGGGCACCGTAGCAGGGGGCGCCGCGGCGCTTCACGGATTATCGGCCGTCACGGTCCAGTCCGCGGACGGGCCGGTGCCCCCGGGCCGGGCGCCCAGGCCGCCCTCGCGGGTCTCCGTCAGGTAGAGGTCGTTGTCGTTGAGGTCCGACTCCGAGCGGACCCGGGACCGGCCGCCGTCCGCCACGCTCCACGCCGCCTCGGTCGCGCGGCACTGGCCGTAGCGGATGCTCCAGTTGTCACCGATCGCCACACACCCCCAGGCGCCCTTCTGCGGGTCGAGCGCCGCCACGTTCACCGCAGCTCCCACCGCCCGCAGCTCCCACCGCTGCCCGGGCGCCGCCGCGTCGCACGGCTCCAGCCGCACCTGGGTGGTGCCCGGGACGTGGTGCAGACAGGTGCCGGTCCGGGCGTTGCGCAGGCTGTACGTCACCGGCCGCTCCGCCGCGCGGGCGGCGGCGGGGGACAGGAGCAGGACGGCGGCGAGGACGGCTGCGGCCGCCGCGCGCCGGGGGCGAACGGGCATGGGGTGGCTCTCCGTTGAGATGTGGTGCAGCGCTCAACGACCGACGCACGGTCGGGAAACGAACCATCCCGGGCCCGAGGAGCTCACGAACCCAGCGGACCCTGGGCCTGCCGGGCCTGCTGGGCCTGCTGGGCCTGCTGGACCTCCCGTGCCTCCCGGGTGAACGCGGCGGTGTGGTCGGCGGCCCACCGGCCGAACGTGCGCGGCGCCCGCCCGAGGACGTCGGCGACCGTGGAGGTGACGTGGGCGGGCCGGCCGAGCGCGGCGTTCCACGCGGCGAGCAGCATCTCGACGGCCGGCGCGGGCACGTCCTTCGACAGGCTCCGGAACTCCTGCGGCGTCATCTCCTCGAAGGCGATCCGGCGCCCCAGGGCGTCGCCGATGGCGCCCACCTGCGCGGCCTGGGTCAGCGACTCGGGGCCGGTGAGGACGTAGTCGCCCCCGGCGTGCCCGTCCTGATGGAGCGTGCGCGCCGCGACGGCCGCCACGTCGCGGTCGTCCACGGGCGCGGTCTCGGCGGCGCCGTAGGGCCAGCGGACGACCTCGCCCGCCCGGATCGCCGGGGCCCACCAGGCCAGCGCGTTCGAGGCGAGCATCCCGGGCCGGACGACCGTCGACTCGACCCCGGTGGCCGCGAGGAGGCGTTCGAGGTCGGCGTGCATCGCCGCCACGGGATTGGGCTGCTGGAAGAAGGGGTGCGGCGTCCGGTGCGGGGAGGTGAGCAGGACGACCCGCCGCACGCGCGCCGCCAGCCGCGCGAGGACCGCCCCGGCGGTGGCGGGCGGGGCGGTCCACAGGAGGAAGACCGCCCCGGCGCCGTCCAGCGCCGGGTCCAGCGACTCGGGCGCGGTGAGGTCGCCGGTGAAGACCTCGACCCCGGCCGGCAGGTCCGCCGCCGCCTCGGCGCGACGGGCGAGGGCGCGCACCGGCACGCCCGCGTCGAGGAGGTGGTCGACGACGAGGCGCCCGAGGCGGCCGGTGGCTCCGGTGACGAGGACGGGGGGAAGGCCTGGCTGCGGGTTCATACCGCCATGAAAACATTACCGGGTTAAGAAGGCAATCCGGTTAAAGAATGTCGGGCGGTGCGTGCCGCCTGGGCGCGGAGCAGCGCGGAAAGTCGGCCCGTCCGACTTTCCGCGCCGCTCCCGTCCCGGGGCGGGCTACTCCTGGGCGGCCTTGCGGCAGGCGGTGGCCGCGACGACGGCGGGGACGTAGTCGTCCCGCAGGAGGTGGTAGCAGCCCTGGAAGGCCTCCTGGCCGCCGGCCGCGCCGACCGAGCAGGCGTCCTCCACGAGCTGGGTGTCCGCGTCGGGCTTGTTCTCCAGGACGTAGTAGAAGCACCCCTGCGGGGTAGCGCTCGCGACCGGGGCGAGGGCGACCGCGCCGCCCAGGGCGAGGGCGAGGGTGCAACCGGCGGCGGCGACTCGTCGGACCAGCTTCATGGCAGGCAAAACCTTTCGGTGGGTGCGGAGTTGACGGCCGGCGGCGGGCATCCATCGCCCACGAACCCCCGGCCCCGCCCATACCTACCGGACGCCCCGCCCCGCCCGGCCCGGCGCCGCGCCGACACCCGACCAAGATCACCCCGAAGGGGTGCCCCGCAGTACCTCGGCCGGGTCGGTGCGGGCGTGCATGGCGACCACCCGGCCGTCGTGGACGGTGAACACGTCGGCGACGGTGAGGTCCAGCGCGTCGCCGTCCGTCAGCGTGCCGTGCACGTGGTGGACGATCACGACGTCCGCGCCGCGCCGGTACGCGGTCGGCTCCGAGTGCAGCTCGGACCACATCGCGTACGAGGCGCTCAGGTACGCGTGCACGGCGTCCCGGCCCGTGTGCGCGCCCCCGTCGGGCAGTTCCTCGGGCTCCACCCGCGCCACGTCCGGGTGCAGGTCGGCGACGGCGGCGTCGATGTCGCCCCGGGCGTAGGCGGCGTAGGCGGCCAGGACGAGGGCGACGTCGGGATCGGCGGGGTCGGCGGGGTTGGCGGGATGCGCGCGGTGTGCGGGGGAGGGGGTCACGGGCGGCGGGCCACGAACACCAGCTCCCGCCCCGGCCGGTCCGGCGCCCCGCGCACCTCCTCCAGCACGAAGCCCGCCCAGGCCAGGTCCTCCTCCACCTCGGCCCGCTCCCGGAAGCGCAGCGTCGAGTCCGAGGTCAGCACCTGCCCGTCCGCGCCGAACACGTACGTCGAGCGGAACGACACCAACGGCCATTCCACCCCGGTCAGTTGGATCCAGTGCTCCACCGGCCCGACCCCGGCGACCTCCGTCACCCGGTGGGAGTGCTCCCGGGTCCACCCCTCCCAGGCCCGGGCCGCCGGATCCCGGGTCTCGAACACCAGGCGCCCGCCCGGGCGCAGCGCCCCCAAGGCCCCCCGCAGGGTGCGCCGCCAGGCCGCCGGATCGGCGATCGCCTGGGCGACGTTGGCCGTCATCGTCGCCAAGTCGACATCCAGCGGCGGGAGTTCACCCGCGTCCCCGTGGATCCAGCGCACCCGCTCGGCCCCCGGCTTCGCCCGGGCCACCTCGACGGAGGCCGCCGCCGGATCCACCCCGACCACCTCGATCCCGCGTCCGGCCAGCAGCAGCGCGAACACCCCGGTACCGCAGCCGAGGTCCAGCACCCGGCGCGCGCCGAACTCCTCCACCATCCCCACGTAGGCGTCCAGGTCGCCGCGGTCGGGGTCCAGCGGGTCGTAGACCGCGGCGAGCCGCGGATGCGCGTAGCACTCGTCAGCCATGCCGACCACCTTACGGTCCGTCCCCGAACCCCCGAACTCCCGCCCGCCGACGGCGGAAACCCGGGTGACCCGGCCGGTCGCGGCGGCGACACTGGCGCCATGACCGCTTCCGCCGCCCCCCGACTGCTGCGCCCGCGCGCCCTGGCGCCCGGGGACCTCGTCGTCATCGCCGCGCTGTCCGGTCCGCTGCCGGCCGCCCACGAGCCCAACGTCGAGCGGACGGCGGCGGTGCTGGAGCGGATGGGATTCCGCGTGCGCCGAGCCCCGCTGCTCGCGGCGGGCCGCCGCCACTGGTGGAGCGCGGCCGCGCCGGCCGAGATCGCCGCGGAGCTCAACGCCCTGCTGCGCGACCCCGAGGTGCGCGCGATCGTCGCCAGCGACGGCGGGCAGACGGTACTCGGTTACCTCGACCTGATCGACGTCGAGGCGATCACCGCCGACCCCAAGCCGATCCTCGGCTACAGCGACATTTCGCTGCTGCACCTGGTGCTCCACGCGCGCACGGGCCTGGTCGGCTTCCACGCCGACATGGCCGTCCCCGGCTTCGGCGGGAGCTGGCCGTACGCGCCCGCGGCACGGCAGGCGCAACTGGAGGAGCTCTACGCCGGGTTGCTGACCGGCACCGGGGCGATCGGTGCGCTGCCCGCCGGCGAGTCGTGGGAGTGCTGGCGCCCCGGTCGCGCGGAGGGCCCGCTGATCGGCGGGGTGATCAACCGCATCGTGCTGGCGCAGGCGACGCCCTTCGCGCTGCCGCTGGAGCGCTTCGACGGCGCCGTGCTGTTCTGGGAGGAGATGGGCGGCCTGGCCTCCCACGTGTGGAGCTACCTCCAAGTACTGCGGCACAGCGGCGTCCTGGACCGGATCGCGGGCATGGTCGTGGGCGTTCCGCGCGAGATCGGCGGACTGGAGCCCGGCGCGTCCCCCACCCTGCGCGAGATCGTCCTCGACGTCCTGGGCGGGCGTGACATCCCGGTCCTGGGCAACGTCGACTTCGGGCACGCCGGCCCCAACCTGCCGATGCCGGTGGGCATCCGCGCCGGCCTCGACGCGCAGCGGCGCACCTTGGCGCTGCTCGAACCGGCCGTAGGCCCGCGGCAGCCGCTCCCGGCGGCGCTCAACTAGCCCTGTTCCGTCGCCGGTTCGGGCGATTGCCGTATCCGCCCCGGCGCCGGGAGGATCCTCCTCAGAAGCACCGCTTCGTGGCGGTGTGCCCGAAACGAGAGGATCGCCCCATGCGCCGCCGGTTCTTCGCCCTCGTCCTGCTCGCCTCCGCCGGGATGCTCGCCCTCGCCGTCCCCGCCCAGGCCGCCACCGGGCTCCTGGTGGTCAACGGCGTGCCCCACGAGAACCCGCAGCGCGGCTGCTACCCGGCCACCTCGCCGGTGCACGTGGCGAACCGCACGAACACCACGGTCCTGGTGCACTCCGCCGCGAACTGCCGGGGCCCGGTGACGGCCCAGATCGGGCCGGGGCAGTCCGCCGAGGCCGTCGGGGCCAGCTACTTCGTCGAGTAGACCGGCCGACGGGTGCTCAGGATCCGGACGAGCTGCTGGAGGAGGAATCGTCGATGACGACGATCTCCTCGGAGCTGGAGGAACTGCTGGAGGAGGAGTGGTCGATGATGACGACGTCGTCGGAGCTGGAGGAGGTGTGCTCGCTGACGGCGTCCCGCTTCGGGCCGGTGCGCCCGTCGCCCCGTCCGAGGACTGGCCCGCCGTTCACGCCCGTCGCGCTCCCCGGCCCCGGCCCGGGCCGCGCGCCCGTCCCCGTCGTGGTGGCCGCCGCGGCGGGGGCGGCGGGGGTGAGGAGCAGCGCGGCGGTGGCGAGGAGGAAGGTGCGGCGGGCGGGCCGGTTCATGGGTGCTCTCCGGTACGGGTGGTGAGGGTGGTGAGGGTCAGGGCGTGGCGCAGGCGGGCGGTGAAGTGGCCGGTGGTGGGGTGGCGGGCGTCGGGGTCGGGGTCGAGGGCCTGCCGGAGGGTTTCCGGGAGGTCGGGCCAGAGGGCGGCGGGCCAGCCGGTGAGGGGCTGGACGGGGTGGGTGAGCCGGTGCTCCCGGGTGCGGGCCCGGTCGCCGGTGGCCGGCTGGTGGGGGCGTTGCCTAAGGACGCGGTGGAGGATCGCGGCCGCGCTGTACTGGTCGGCGGCCGGGGTGGGCACGGGGCGTGGGCGGGGTGCGAGGCATTCGGGTGCGGCGTAGGCGGTGGTGGTGCAGCGGTTCAGCGCGGCGGCGGCGGGGTCGCCGTCGCGTGCGCAGCTGTCGAGGTCGATGAGGGTGAGGGTGCGGCCGTGGCCGAGGACGATGTTGCCGGGGCTGAGGTCGGCGTGGACGACGCCGTGGCGGTGGAGGCCTTCGACGGCGTGGCCCAGGGCCAGGGCGAGGTGGGTGAACAGCTCGGCGCTGTCGGGGGACCAGGCGGCCATGGAGCGGTCGAGGTGGGGCAGCAGTTGGTGCAGTGTCAGCCCGCGCTGCCAGGTGGAGGCGAGGTAGTGCAGGTCGTGGTGGACGCCTTCGCCGGCGAGGTCGGCGGTGTCCGGGTGCGTGGCGGCGGCCCGCAGGCCGTGGGCCTCGTTGCGGGCGCGGGCGAGCACGTCGGACGCGGCGTCGCGGCAGGTGGTCTTGAGCGCGACGTGCCCGCCGTCGGGGGCCGTGGCCAGGAAGACGTTCTGGCACTCCCGGCGGCGCAGCAGCCGCAACGGCTCGTACCCGGCGACGTCCCCGCCCAGCAGCCGCTCGCCGTCGCGGCCGTGCGGGCAGCGCGTTTCGGGCCGGCGCGGTGGGGGCGGGCACGCTTCGGGCGCGGGCCGTTGCGCGGTGGCCGCCGCGGGCGCGGCTGCGGGCGCGACGGCGGCGGCCTGCGGGGCGGGCGGTGGCATCACGTCCTCGCGGGCGCACGGGCGGGGTCGGACACGGGCCGGTCAGACACGGCTGACGGTGAAGGGGATGCGCTTGGTGACGTCCTGGACGCGGACCTCGCCGCTGATCCGCGTGACGCGGGTGCCGCCGCCCGCGCAGACGACGCTGTCGCCGATCGCGTGACCGGCGTAGGAGACGAAGCGGATCTGGCCGCGGCCGCTGGTGTCGACCTTGATCTCGAAGGAGCCGATGGCGTAGCGGGAGTCGCTGGGGCCGGTGGCGATCTCGGTCTTGAAGGTGTTGGCGCCGGCGACGACCGGTGTGACGGTCATGGCGCGGTCGTTGCCGTTGGCGGAGGCGGCCCCGGTGAACGGTGCGTCGAGCCCGGCCAGGCCGACGTAGTCGCCGATGGAGCCCCCGCAGGTGTCGACGGTGGCGGCGCCCGCCGCCGGTGCGGCGGACAGCGCGTTGGTCAGGGCGGCGGTCAGGGCGAACGCGGCGGCGGCTGCCGACCGGTGTCCTCTTCGCATGGCAGGGTGTCCCTTCCGGTGGACGGATCCCCGTCAGTATGCGAATCGCCGGGCCGCGTCGCGGGGGACACCTTCGCGCGGGCCGCCAGGATCACCGCAGCGGCGTAGTGCGAGCGGCCGGGCCGGCTGCGGAGGCGGCCGCGGGTGCGCCGACTGCGCTGCCGGGTACGGGTGTTCGAGGTGGGGGGCGGCCTCGGCCGCTCAGGGCCACGGCCGCAGGTCGTCGCAGAAGGTGGTGGCGGTGCCCGCGAGGCGCCAGCGGCGGCTGTGCCGGGAGTGGGTCCAGGTCTCGGGCGCGGTGCGGGTGGCGTCGATCCAGGCGGCGAGTTCGGGCAGGGCGCCGTGCCGCAACGCGAGCCGGGCGGTGGGGCGTTCGGCGGCCGGCAGCGGGGAGACGCCGACCCGTACGGTCGACCACCAGGCCGGGTGGAAGCCGCCCGTGCCGTAGTTGGAGCGCACCGGCGGGATCCACTCCGCGTGCAGCAGGGTCCCGTCCTCCCAGGGGCGGCTGTCGAAGTCCAGGCGGACGGTGTCCGCCCGCTCGGCGCCGAGCACGCCGAGCGCGTCGCGGACGTCCGTGGCGGTGAGCGGCCACGACAGCCCGCTGGGCAGACGGCGGTTACGGGAGGGCACGGCCCGAGGATGGCACGCGCCCGGGCCGGGGCGCACGCGAGTTCGCGCTGATCGGGGCGGGGGCGATGATCAACGGTGGCCGGCGGCCGCCTAGGGTCACGTGCATGTCCAGGACCACACCGCCGCGCCCGCTCGACGTCGAGGCGCTCTTCCCGGAGATGACGGCCCACCGGGGCACCACCACCCGCCTCCACCCGCGCCCGGGGCGCCCCGACGCGACGGTCAGCTCCGTGGGCGGCCCGCTGCTGTGGCCCTCGGACGAACCCTGGCCGGTGTGCACCGACCCCCACAACCACCGGCGCGGCCACCGGCCGGCCGACGTCCACGAGCGGCGCCGGATCCTGGACGCCGCCTGGCGCCGGGACCCGACCACCGGCCCCACCGACGAGGAGCGGCAGCTGCTCAAGGAACTCGAACGGCGCCACCGCGTCGAGGAAGGGGGCACCGCGGCCGACCCGCTGCCCCTGATCGGCCTCGCCCAGCTCTACCGGGCGCAGATCCCCGACCTGCCCGCCGGGCCGGACGGCTGCGACCTGCTCCAGGTGTTCTGGTGCCCCTTCGACGCCCACGGCCCCGGCCGCACCGGCATGCTGCTGGACCTGCGCTGGCGCCGCTCCTGGGAGGTCGCCGACGTGCTGACCGACCCGCCGCGCCCGCAGGTCGTCGGCTACGAGGGGTACCTGCCCGAGCCGTGCGTGCTGCACCCCGAGCAGGTGGCCGCCTACCCGTTCGCCGGCCTCCTCCCGGAGGACCTGGGCGCCCGCATCCACGCCTGGGAGGAGGCGCTGGAGGAGGAGGCCGCCGAGCAGGCGGCGGACGCGGACGGGGACGGGGACGGGGACGCGGACGGGGACGGGGACGGGTGCGGCGACGGCGAGGGCGACGGGGAGGAGCCGGTGGGCTACCAGCGCGACCTGTCCATCCCGCCGGGCTGGCGGGCCGGCGGCTTCGCCTCCTGGCACGTCACCGACCCGGCCCCGATGGACTGCCCGGCCTGCGCGGCGCCGATGCACCTGCTGCTGACCGTCGACAGTTCGGAGTGGGACGGCGGCACCGGCAGCTGGAAGCCGCTGGAGGAGGAACGGGACCCGCGCTCCTCCAGCACCCCGACCGGGGTCACCGTGGGCCGCTGGGGCGAGCTCAACGTCTTCGCCTGCCCCGCCGACCCCGCCCACCCGCACCGCTGGAGCGTCCAGTAGGGCCGGTCGGGACCGCCCGCAGGCGCCCGGCGGCGCTCGGCGAGGCCGTCAGGTCGCGGCCCGCTCCGGAGGGAAGTCGGCGCCGAGAGTGACCTCCCGCCAGTCGTCGAAGCCGGCCCTGAGGGAGTCGAGCTTGGCGGTGGCGATGTCGTACGCGGCCTTGCCCAGGAGCAGGCGCAGCGGCGGCTGTCCGGCCGTGACGGCCTCGATGACGGCCCGGGCGGCGCGGGCCGGGTCCCCGGGCTGGTGGCCGTAGGTGGCCAGGGTGCCGGCGCGTCGTGCGCCCGCCGTGGGCGCGTAGTCCTCGATGGCGGTGGCGGACTGGCGCATCGAGGGGCCGGACCAGTCGGTGCGGAACGCGGCGGGCTCGACGATCGTCACCTTGACGCCCAGCGGCGCGAGTTCGGCGGCGAGCGCCTCGGAGAGGCCCTCCACGGCGAACTTGGTCGCGTGGTAGTACCCGGTGGCGCCGAAGCCGACCAGGCCGCCGAGCGAGGAGATGTTGACGATGTGGCCCGCGCGCCGGGCGCGCATGCCCGGCAGAACGGCTCTGGTGGTGTCGACCAGACCGAAGACATTGGTGTCGAACAGGGCGCGGACCTCGTCGTCCTCGCCCTCCTCGACGGCGGCGAGGTAGCCGTAACCGGCGTTGTTGACCAGGACGTCGATCCCTCCGAAGGCGGTCTGCGTCCGGGCGACCGCCCTCGCGATCTGCCCGGAGTCGGTGACGTCCAGGGGCAGGGCGAGGGCGCGTTCGCCGTGCCCGCGGACCAGGTCGGCGACCTTGCGGGGGTCCCGGGCGGTGACCACGGCCCGCCATCCGCGCTCCAGTACGGCGGCGGCCAGGGCCCGGCCCAGGCCGGAGGAGCAGCCGGTGATGAACCAGACCGGCACGTCAGGGGAGGTCATACGGGAGGTGCCCTTCGCTCGAAGCGTGTTGCGTGGTGTCGTGTGCGGTGTCGGATGGGATGTCGGGTGGGACGTCGCGGGGACCGGCGCCGGTGGAGCCGGCGAGCAGGGCCAGCGACTGCTCGGCGGCGCTGCCGGGTTCGGCGCGGTAGACGACGAGGTGCTGGCCGGGGGCGCTGTTGACGGAGAAGGTCTCGAAGCCCAGGGTGAGGTCCCCGACCAGCGGATGGCGGAAGCGCTTCGTCGAGGCCGTCTTGGCCCGTACCTCGTGGCGCGCCCACATGCGGGCGAAGTCGGCGCTGCGCACGGACAGTTCACCGACCAGCTCCCGCAGCCGCCGGTCGTCCGGGGTGGGATCGGCGGCTCGCAGCGCCGCCACGCACCCCTGCGCGACGACGGGCCAGTCCCGGTAGAAGTCCCGGGCGTTCGGGTTGAGGAACATCGCCGTGATCAGACCGGTGTCGCCGCCGAGCCAGGAGAACAGCGCCTCGCCCAGGGAGTTGACGGCCAGCAGGTCGAGGTAGCGGCCGTAGACCAGGGCCGGTGTGTCCGCCCAGGCGTCCAGCAGGGCCACCAGCTGCGGGCCCGCGTACTCCCGGGCGGACTCGGGGCGTCCGGGGTGCGGCGGGTCGACCAGGGCGCGCAGGTAGGCGGCTTCCTCGCCCTTCAACAGCAGGGCGGCTGCCAGGGCCCGCCGGACCTGGGGCGAGGGATTGCTCTCGCGTCCCTGTTCCAGCCGCACGTAGTAGTCGGTGCTCACCCCGGCGAGGACCGCGATCTCCTCGCGCCGCAGACCGGGAGTACGGCGCGCCCCCGCGGGCATCCCGTGGTCCTCGGGACGCACCAGTGCGCGCCGGGCCCGCAGGAACTCGCTGAGCCGGTTCGTGTGCATGGCCACCACCGTAGGGGGACGCGGCACAAAGAAGGTGGCCCTGGCACACCCACCCGCTCGACCACCCGCTCGACCGGCCGTACGGGCGGGCCGTTCTGGCACAATCGACCGCATGTCCGAACAACCCCACGACGCCCTGAGCGAGTTGACGGCACTGCACCCGGCGGTGGCGGCGGCCGGTTCGGTGTGCGAGGCCCTGCGGGCGGCGGCCGAGCGGGCGGGGCACGTCCTCGTCGTCGAACCGGCCGCGGCGCAGGGCCTGGGCCCGCTGGGCGCGACGGTGCGCGCCGAGGGGCGGACCGCGTACGCCACGCTGCTGCGCGGCGGCGAGGGCGAGGGGGAACACGAGGGCGGTGGCGGCGGGGGCCGGGTGCTCGCGGTGGACTGCTGGGACTACCGGGCCTGCGCGGCCACCGGCAGCACCCGGGACCCGGCCGAGGCCGCCGACGTGCTGCGCGCCTGGGTCCAGGGCGCCGGGGTGGACGAACTCACCGCCCGGTGGCCGTTCCTGCGCACCCGCGACCTCGCCGCGGCCGACCTGCGCGGCGAACGGGAGGCCGTCGCCCGGCGCTGGCGGGGCCGGCTGCAGGGCCCCGCCCGCGGGATGGCCGGCGAATGGCGCAGGCTCGCCGTGGCCGCCCACGCCGAGCCCAGGCTGCGGGTGCTCTCGCCCGGGCGGGCCATGTACTGGTTCACCCTCAGCCGCCGCGCCACCCCGCCGGTCAGCCAGGACCTGCCGCAGACCAGGCCGCTGGGCCGCGGCCGCTACGAGGTGACCCACGCCGACGGGCGGGTGCGGACGGTGGAGGGCGCGGCGGCGGCCGTCGCGGTGATCCTGGAGGGCCTGCCCGGCGACCTGCGGTGACCGGCCGGACGGTGGCACACTCGACCGCATGTCCGAACAACCTCCCGAGCACACCGACCCCTTGGGCGCGTACGCGGCGCTCTACCCCGAGGTGGCGGCGGCCGGCTCGGTGCGCGACGCCCTCCGGGCGGCGGCCGACCGGGCGGGCCTGGAGCTGGCCGTCGAGCTGACCTCCTCGCCGGGCTGGCGTTACGTGGCCGCGAAGGCCGAGGCCGAGACCGATACCGAGACCGGGGCTGAGGCCGACGGCCGCTCGGCGACCGTCATCATCCCGCGCGGCGAGGAACGGGTCTTCCTGGTCGACTGCTGGCTCGGCGGCATCCACATGGCCACGGGCGGGGCCCTGGAGCTGGCCGACGTCGCCGCGGTGTTCCACGCCTGGGTGCGGGGGAGCGGGGTGCGTGAACTCACCGCCCGGTGGCCCTTCCTGCGCACCTGGGACCTCGCCGAGGCCCACGAGCGGGGCGAGGCCGAGGCCGTCGCCGCGCGGTGGCGGATGATGCAGCGCGGCCCCCTGCCCCACCGCGACGCCGAACTCCTGGACCTGATCCGGGCCGCCCACGCCGAGCCCCGGCTGCGGGCCCTGTCACCGGGGCAGTCGATGTGGTGGTTCACCCTCAGCCGCCGGGCCGCGCCCCCCGGCGTCGGCGAGTTCCCGCGGACCAGGTCGCTGGGCCGGGGCCGCTTCGAGCTGACGTTCCCCGACCGCAGCGTGCGGGTGGTGGAGGGCGCGGAGGCCGCCGTCGCCGTGATCCTGGAGCACCTGCCCCCGGACCTCACCCCCTGACCCGCCGCCCGCCGCCCGCCGTTCACCCGGCCCGGCGGGCCAGTTCGGCGTTCGCGCGCTCGGTGATCAGGGCCAGCGCCCGGCCCGCGGCGGCCAGGTCCGCGTCCGGGATGCCCGCGTACAGGCGGGCCGAGATCCCTGCCGTCTCGGCCCCGGCGCGCTCGTACAACTCGCGCCCGGCCGTGGTGAGTTCGAGCCTGCCGTCGGGGTGCTCGACCAGCAGGGCGGCCGCCGTCAGCTCGCCGACGACGGCGCGCACCGCCGCCTCCGGGGCCTTGAGCGAGCCCGCGACCTCGGCGACGAGCTCGCCGGCCCCGACCGACCCGCCCGCGGCGGTGACGGCACGCAGCGTCACGTTCTGCTCGAAGGTGGCGCCGTGGCGGGCCAGGACGCCCTCCAGGAGGGCGCGGGCGGCGTAGTGGGCCAGGGCGATGGAGCGGGGGTTGAGCGCGGGGGCGGCCGCGGTGGTGGTCGCGGTCGCGGTGGTGGTGGTCATGGCCGGTGCTGCTCCTCGTCGTCGTCGGTGTGCGGGTCCAGCGGTACGTCGAGCAGGGCGGTCAGCTCGCGGGTGAACTCCCGCGCGCGCGGGCTGTGTCGGCCGCCGAGGGGTTCCAGCAGCCGCTCCAGCAGGCCCTGGACCACGGCGACCGCCCGGCCGGTGACCTCGCGGCCCTGTTCGGTGAGCGAGAGCTGCATCGCGCGCGGGTCCTTCGGGTCCCGGGTGCGCTCGACCAGTCCGGCGGCCTCCAGGGCGCGGGCGAGCTTGGAGACGTAGAGGGCCTCCAGGCCGGTGCGGTCGGCGAGTTGGCGCTGGCTGGGGCGCTGCCCGGTGCGGGCCAGGCCGTACAGCGAGCCCAGCAGCGCGTACTGGGCGTGGGTCAGGCCCAGCGGCGCGAGGGCCCGGTCGACGGCGACCCGCCACTTCATGGACAGGCGCCAGACCAGGAATCCGGCGGTGGCGCTCTCGGCTGCTTCGCTCATGACGGATACCGTACATGGCTACTATGTCCATGGCTACTGTTTTCCCGGCCGGGGAGAATGAAGCCGAACGCCACAGCGGAGGAGCGGCCCCGTGCCCGAGCAGCAGCAGGAGCGGCAGCACCGGATCGTCCTGGTGCGTCACGCCAAGTCCGCCTGGCCCGACGGCGTCGACGACCACGAACGCCCCCTCGCCCCGCGGGGCCTACGGGCCGCCCCGCTCGCCGGGCGACGGCTCGCCGGCCACGGCTGGACGCCCGACCTCGCGCTCGTCTCGACCGCCGAACGCGCCCGCCGCACCTGGCAGTTGATGGCCGCCGAGCTCCCCGCCCCACCG
Source organism: Kitasatospora sp. NPDC059146 (assembly GCF_042786665.1). Lineage (NCBI taxonomy): Bacteria > Bacillati > Actinomycetota > Actinomycetes > Kitasatosporales > Streptomycetaceae > Kitasatospora > Kitasatospora sp. NPDC059146. Next base: position 62,781 of record NZ_JBHZCY010000032.1, read on the forward strand.
GAGGCCGTCCGGGACGGGCGCCTCTACGGCCTCGACACCGGCGAACAGCTGATCGCCCTCCTCGCCGCCCTCCCCGACCCCGTCGCCACCGTCCTGGTGCTCGGGCACAACCCCGTCCTCCACGAGGCGGCCGACGCCCTGGCCGGTGAGGCCGACGACCCGGCGCAGGCGGCCCGGCTGCGCGAGCGCTTCCCGACGGCCGCCGTCGCCGTGCTCGCTTTCACCGGCCCCTGGCAGCGCCTGCGGCCCGGCACCGCGCGGCTGGTCGACCACTGGACGCCCAAGGGCGGCCGAGGGCGGCCGGGGCGGCAGTCGCGGCGGGCCCCCCCCGGTCCGGGCGGCGCGACACCCCGGGGCCGGGTAGCCCCCGCCGGCCCCAATGCTGCGCCGGGGCGGGGTGGTTCACCCGAACGGGATTCGTGTGTTTACCGCTCCCGCACCCGTCGCAGCCCGATGTCGGAGACCTCGCCCAGGTGGCCGAGCTTGTCGGGGTTGGACACGGAGTGCAGCGCCCGGATCGCGCCGTCGACGATGTCCAGCTCCAGGACGGCGGCCACGCGCCCCCGCGGGTCGTAGGAGACCGCGCCCGGGCGGCCGTTGACCGTCGCCGGGTGCAGGGTGATGCCGAGTTCGCGGCCGCGGCCGAAGCCGAAGGCGAGCAGCTGGGCGACGCGCTCGCGACCGGCGACCGACTTTCCGACCGCCTGCGCCTTGCCGCCGCCGTCGCCGTGGAAGACCACGTCGGGGGCGAGCAGGTCCAGCAGCTCGGTCAGGTCCCCGCCGGCGGCCGCCGCGAAGAAGCGGCGCGCCAGTTCGTCGCCCTCCGCCCGCCGGGCCGCGGGGAGCGGGGTGTCCGCGCCGCCCGCGGCCAGGCGTTTGCGGGCCCGGGCCAGGATCTGACGGCAGTTCGCCTCCGACTTGCCGGTCAGCTCCGCGACCTCCGGGTAGCCGTAGCCGAAGGCCTCGCGCAGCAGGAACACCGCCCGCTCCACGGGGGAGAGGGCCTCCAGCATCAGCAGCAGGGCCATCGACAGCGAGTCGGCCAGTTCGGCGTGCTCGGCGGGGGCGTCGCCGGGGCGCTCGGCGAAGGCGACCACCGGCTCCGGCAGCCACTCGCCGACGTAGGACTCGCGCCGCACCCGCGCCGAACCGAGGTGGTTGATGCCCAGGCGGGTGACCGAAGTGGCCAGGTAAGCCTTGAGGTTGGTGACGGTGGTGCCCGCCCGCTGGGCGCGGGTCAGGTTGAGGAAGGTGTCCTGGACGAGGTCCTCGGCGTCGCCCACCGAACCCGTCATGCCGTAGGCGATGGAGAACAGCAGCGGCCGGTACCCCGCCGCCTCCGTCGCGCCCGCGCCGCCCGCCGCTCCTGCCGCTCCCGCCATGGCCACCCCGTCTCCCGTCCCCGGCGCCGCCCCGGCCCCGGGGTGGCGCGCGTCACCGTGGGCGGCTGTCACGGGCCGCCCGGCCGCCCTGTCCCAGAGGGCAGCAGCGGACAAACGTACCGAGGAGAACGAGCGTCATGAACACTGCCCTGTGGACCGTCACCGCCCTGCTGGCCGCCGCCTACCTGCTCGGCGGCGCCTTCAAGGTGCTGGTGCCCAAGGAGCGGATCGCCGCCGCCGGGCGCAGCGGCCGCTGGGTCGAGGACTTCGGCGCGGGGGCGGTGAGGGCGATCGGCGCCCTCGAAGTCCTGGCCGCGCTCGGCCTGGTGCTGCCCGCGCTGGTGCACGTCGCGCCGGTGCTGGTGCCGCTGGCCGCGCTCGGCCTGGCGCTGCTGATGGCCGGCGCGGCGGCGGTGCGCCTGCGGCGCCGGGAGTACCCGCTGGTGGCGGTGGACGCGCTCTACCTGCTGCTGGCCGCCTTCGTGGCCTGGGGCCGCCTGTAGGGCCCGTCGCCCAACTGCCCCTCGGAGGGCCCTTGCTAGGGTGCGCGGATGGAAGACCTGGACCTGGGAACCGTGGCCTGGCCGCCCGCGCCGATCCGCACCGAGCGCCTCGTGCTGCGCGGCAGCCGGGAGTGCGACCGTGCGGCGTTCGTCGACCTGTTCTCCTCGCCCGAGGTGCACACCTACCTCGGCGGGGCCCGGCCGCGCGCGCAGGTGGAGCGCGAGCTGCCCGGGGCGCCCGAGGACCGGCCCGGGACCTTCGTCGCCGAACTCGACGGGGCGATGGTCGGCCTGGTCCTGCTCCGCCGGGCGACCGGCCACCGCCGCCCGGCCGCCACCGGCCGGCTCGACCTCGGCTACCTGTTCCTGCCCCGGGCCTGGGGGCGCGGCTACGCCGCCGAGGCGTGCGCGGCGGCACTGGCCTGGCTCGCCGGAGCGCTGCCCGGCGAGGCGGTGGTGCTGACCACCCAGAGCGCCAACACCGCCTCGATGCGGCTCGCGGCGAAACTGGGCTTCACCGAGGTGGAGCGCTTCCAGGCCTGGGACGCCGAGCAGTGGCTCGGCATCCGCCCCCCGGCACCCGGCGCCTGACCGCGCTTCCGCTCAACTGCGCTCAACTGCGCCGCGCCCGCCCGGCGTTCGGCTGCGCCGCGCCAGGACGGCGATCGCCTCCCGGCACCAGTCCCGGTTGCCCCGCTCGAAGGCCAGGCCGCGCAGGCAGGTCAGGTACGGGCCGATCCGCTCGCCCTCGCGCAGGAACCGCGCCTCGTCCCACCCGCCGCGCATGCCGTGCAGCATCCGCTCGAACAGGTCGATCTTCGCCTGGGCGAACTCGGCGCGCTCGGCGAGCTGTTCGGCGAGCACGGCGGGGTCGAGGTGGTCGGCGGCGCGGACCTTGACCATCAGGTCGTCGCGCACGAAGGAGGGCTTGGCGCTCGCGGCGGCGAACTCGTCCAGTTCGGCGAGGCCGGCCGCGGTGACGGTGAACAGCCGCTTGGTGGGGCGCCCCTCCTGCGCCACCTCGCGTCCGGCGACCAGCCCGTCCCGTTCCAGCCGGGCCAGTTCGGCGTAGAGCTGCTGCGGCTGGGCGTACCAGAAGTTGGCCACGCCGAGGTCGAAGGCCTTGGCCAGGTCGTAGCCGCTGGTCTCCCCGTCCAGCAGGGCGGCCAGCACGGCGTGTCGCAGGGCCATCGGGTCGGCCCTCCCTCCTGTTGCCGGATGTGCTCCGCATGGTAGTAGTCATCAATCTGACTAGTCACATCCATGACTATCCCGGGAGTGCCGCCATGACCGCCGCCGCCACCACCGCTGCCACCGCCGCCGAGCGCCTGCGCGCCGCCGTCGACGCCCGCGACCTCGCCGCGCTGGACGACCTGTTCACCGACGACATCCGCTTCTACAGCCCGGTCAAGTTCGGCCCCTTCGAGGGCAAGCCCATGGTGCTCGGCCTCTTCGGGGTGCTGCTGCGCACCTTCGAGGACTTCCGCTACGTCGGCGCGTACGAGGGCGCCGCGCAGACCAGCGCGGACGGTACCGAGGCGCCCTCGGCGGTGCTGCTGTTCCGGGCGGTGGTGGGCGGCAAGGAGATCCACGGCATCGACCTGGTGCACGTCGACGAGCAGGGCCGGATCAAGGAGTTCACCGTGATGGTCCGTCCCCAGTCCGCCGTCCAGGCCCTCGGCCAGGCGGTCTTCGCCGGCCTGATCGCCGCCGGCCTGGTCCCCGCCCCGCCCACCGCCTGAGACCCCCTGCCCGAGGTCCAACGCCCGTCCGGTGCAGGCCTGGTGCACCCCCGCCCGCCCCGGCCTGGCCTGGAGGGGTGGCGGCGCTTCGGGACACGGCTGTTGCCGTTCGCGGACACCCCAGGCCCGCCGGAGCGGGCAGGATGTGGGCGAACGTTCCGAGGGGGGACGGCCGACGGGGGTGGCGTGATGGGGAGTGCGGCGCGGCGCGGGGGCGCGGTGGTCGCGGCGGCGGTGCTGGCGCTGGGGGCGGCGGCCTGTACGGGGCAGGACGGCGGCACGCCGGAACCCGCGGCGAAACCCACGGCGAAACCCGCGGCGACAGCGGTGGCGACGGCCGCGGCCACTGCGGCGGTGCACCGGGTGGTGCTGCCCGAGCCGGCCCCGGCGTCGGCGCAGTGGGTCCTGGACGAGCTGGCCACGATGCACAAGGGCACGCCGGACTGCCCCGTCCCGACGCCGGAGAACACGGTCGTGCTCGACCGGAGCGAGGGCTCCCAGGACTGGGCGGACGTGGTGTGGCTGGAGGACGACTCCCACCTGTGCCTGGCCTCGACCACCCGCGTCGACGGCCGCCTGAACACCGACGTCACCGGTGGCCCGCCCGGGGCCTTCACGGCCCGCAGGCGGCCGACGATGATCGGCGACCACCGGCGGCTGTCCCTCTTCGTGCTCTTCCCCGTGGACACCAAGCAGGTCGTGCTGCGGGGCGATGCCCGGCACCGGTTCGGGCCGCTGCACCAGCGGGTGATCGACCTCGGCGGCGGGAGGGCGGTCACCGTCGTCCGGTACGGCTTCGCCACCCAGGTCCCCGGCGCCCCGGCTCCCGGGGCGCAGACGATGGAGCCGCCGTACACGGACGACCTGCCCCAGCTGTGCCCGACCGTCACCGAGCCGTGCCGCGCCGCGGACGTCGACGGCTGAGCGGGCCGTGGTCCCCCGTTCAGTCCAGCAGGGCCGCCACCGCCGCCACCGGCCAGTGGCCGGCGGCGCCGGGGCGGGTGGCGAGGTAGCCGGCGGTGCGCCAGGGGCCCCAGGTGTGGGATTCGGCGAGGCCGGCGGCCAGGGTGCGCAGGTAGGCGGGGGAGGGGGCGGTGGGGGTGGCGCCGGCCAGGCCGGTGGGGGAGGTGAGGGTGAGCACCGGGCGCCCCCGGAGCGCGCCCACGCGCAGGAGGGTCCCGGTAGCGGCCGGGGCCGAGGCGGTCGCGCCCGGTGGCCAGGACCCGGGTGAGGTCGAGGTCGGCGGCGGGGGCGCGCTGTATCTCCTGGGCGGCGACGTCGCCGAACTGGCCGGCCGTGACGAGGTAGGCGCGGCAGGGCACCCGCCCGGGCCCGGCGGGGTCGTAGAAGGCGGTGCCGCCGCCCCAGGTGGCCGAGTGCCCGGCGAAGTACACCGTGCCGGGCAGGGGCAGGGCCGCGCTGGCGCGCGGCGGGCGCCGGTCGCGGCAGCCCGGGCAGGCGCGTGCCGCGCCCGCGGGGCGGCCGCCGCAGAGGTAGCAGGAGAAGCGGGCGGCGTGCAGGTTGGACCCGTACGCCGCGTACCAGAGGAGCCGGTCCCGGCCGGTGGTGCCGGGGCGGGCGGCCCGGGCGCACACCGAATTCACAGGAAACATCCGCACGGAAAAGGGCGGCGGCAGCCTCCCACACAAAGATGAGAATGACGTGCACAGGTCGAGAATCCGTCCGAAACCCCCCGATTCGGTAGCCGACCCCTCACTACCTGTACCGTTCCGGTCGCCATGGTGTTCATCACTCTTCCCTCCGTCGTCACGCCCCTCCGGTTTCCGCCGATTAGCCTTCACCATCGAAAACGCTCGAAACCCCCCGAAATGACATTCGATTCGTATCGATGCCTGAGGAAACGGCATCGATGATGAGAATTCTCTTTGACCGCACCTTCGCTGCATCCAGCCGACTCCCAGCGGAGTCATGGTGAGTGGGCGCGTCCCACCAGGTGACGACCAGGTCACCGCACGTAGCAGGCAATGCGCCCTCCCAGGAAAACGGAGCCGAGGAACCCACCCCATGGACGCACGGCATGACACGTCCGGCCCAGTCACGCTGCACCGCCCCCACCCGGGGCAGGCAGCCGGCTGGCCGGTGGCCCAGCCCGCCCACCCCCGAAGCCTCCTCGACGTCATCGCCGCCACGGCCGACGCGCACCCGCACGCGCCCGCCCTGGACACCGGCGACGCCGTCCTCGACTACAGAACCCTGCTGCAGGAGGTCGACGCCCTCGCCGGCGTCCTGGCCGGCCACGGCATCGGCACCGGCGACCGGGTGGGCGTACGCATCCCCTCCGGCACCGCCGACCTGTACGTCGCCATCCTCGCCGTGCTGCGCTGCGGCGCCGCCTACGTCCCGGTGGACGCCGACGACCCCGACGAGCGCGCCGAGATGATCTGGCAGGACGCCCGGGTCTGCGCCGTCGTCGGCGCCGAGCGCCGCCTGTTCGCCGGCCCCGCCGCCCGCCCCTCGGGCCGCCCCGCCTGGCCCACCCCCGCCGACGACGCCTGGATCATCTTCACCTCCGGCACCACCGGCCGCCCCAAGGGCGTGGCCGTCACCCACCGCAGCGCCGCCGCCTTCGTCGACGCCGAGGCCAGGATCTTCCTGCGCCCCCAGCCGCTGGGCCCCGGGGACCGCGTCCTGGCGGGCCTGTCGGTGGCCTTCGACGCCTCCTGCGAGGAGATGTGGCTGGCCTGGCGCCACGGCGCCTGCCTCGTCCCCGCCCCCCGCTCCCTGGTCAAGGCCGGCACCGACCTGGGCCCCTGGCTCGTCCAGCGCCGCATCACCGCGATCTCCACCGTCCCCACCCTGCTCGCCCTGTGGCCCCAGGAGTGCCTGGACCAGGTCCGCCTGATCATCGTCGGCGGCGAGGCCTGCCCGGCCGAACTGGTCGAGCGCCTGGCCGTCCCCGGCCGCGAGTTCTGGAACACCTACGGCCCCACCGAGACCACCGTCGTCGCCACCGCCGCCCGGATGCTCCCCGGCGAGCCGGTGCGCATCGGCGCCCCCCTGGACGGCTGGGAGATCGCCGTCGTCGGCCCCGACGGCCACCCCGTGCCCTGGTACGAGAGCGGCGAACTGCTGATCAGCGGCATCGGCACCGCCCGCTACCTCGACCCCGCCAAGGACGCCGAGAAGTACAGCCCGCACCCCGCGATCGCCTCCCCCCGCGTCTACCGCAGCGGCGACCTGGTCCGCAACGACCCCGAGGGCCTGGTCTTCCTCGGCCGCGCCGACGACCAGATCAAACTCGGCGGGCGCCGCATCGAACTCGGCGAGATCGACGCCGCCCTCCAGGCCCTGCCCGGCATCCGCGCGGCCGCCGCCGCCGTCCGCAAGACCCCCGTCGGCGCCGACCTGCTGGTCGGCTACCTCGTCGCCCAGCCCGGCACCACCCCCGACCTGGCCACCGCCCGCCGGCACCTGCTGGAGCGCCTGCCCCGACCCCTGGTGCCCGTCCTGGCCCTGGTCGACTCCCTGCCCACCAAGACCTCCGGCAAGGTCGACCGCCACGCCCTGCCCTGGCCGCTGCCCACCACCGGCACCACCGGCCCCGACGGCCCCGCCCAGCCCCTGGACGGCACCGCCGGCTGGCTCGCCGGCCAGTGGGAGCGCCTGCTCGGCATGGCCCCCGGCAACGCCGACGACTTCTTCGCCCTCGGCGGCTCCAGCCTCACCGCCGCCCGCCTGGTCTCCGAACTGCGCACCCGCCACAGCGGCGTCTCCGTCGCCGACCTCTACGCCCACCCGGTACTCGGCGACCTCGCCGGCTACCTCGACTCCCTCGCCCCGGCCCCGCGGGCCCAGGCGGCCGCGGCCGGGCCGGAATCCGCCGCGACCGCCCCGCCCCGCAGGCCGGTGCGCCCCACCCCGCGCAGCGCCGGCCTCTGGCAGACCCTGATGCTGCTCGCCATGTTCGGCCTCTCCGGCCTGCGCTGGGTGATCGTCCTGATCGCCGCCGACAACCTCATGGGCACCGACATCCCCTGGGCCCCGCACAGCTCCTGGTGGCCCGTGGCCGCCGGCGCGCTCCTCTTCTTCACCGCCCCCGGCCGCACCCTGCTCGCCGCCGCCGGCGCCCGCCTGATCACCGCCGGCATCCGCCCCGGCAGCCACCCCCGCGGCGGCCACGTCCACCTGCGACTGTGGGCCGCCGAGCGCTACACCGCCATGTTCGGCACCGGCAACCTCTCCGGCACCCCCTGGGCCGTGCGCTACGCCCGGATGCTCGGCTGCCGCGTCGGCCGCGACGTCCAGCTGCACACCGCGCCCCCGGTCACCGGCCTGGCCCGGATCGGCAACGGCGCCAGCCTCGAACCCGAGGTCGACATCGCCGGCTGGTGGCTCGACGGCGACACCCTCCAGCTCGGCCACCTCGACATCGGCGAGGGCGCCGCCGTCGGCCACCGCGCCACCGTGATGCCCGGCGCCCGCGTCGGCGCCGGCGCCCAGATCGCCCCCGGCTCCTGCGTCACCGCCACCGTCCCGCCCGGCGAGCACTGGCACGGCTCCCCGGCCCGCCCCTGCACCGAGGCCCGCACCCCCTGGCCCACCGCCCCCGCCAAGCGCACCCGCGCCTGGAACCCGGCCTACGGCGCCGCCTTCGCCCTCTTCGGCCTCGTCCCCGTCCTGGCCGCCCTGCCCGCGCTGTTCATCGTCTACCCGCTGGTCGGCACCGACCGCACCCTGCTCGCCGCCCTGCTCCAGCTGCTGCCGCTGACCGTGCCGCTGGCCGTCCTGACCGTCTTCTGCCACGCCGCACTGATAGCCCTCCTGATCCGCCTGCTCTCGCTCCCGCTGCGCCCGGGCTTCCACCCGGCCACCGGCGGCGTCGCCTTCTGCGCCTGGGGGGTCTCCCACCTCAGCGACGGCGCCCGGCGCACCCTGTTCCCCTTCTACGCCAGCCTCTTCACCCCGGTGTGGCTGCGCCTGCTCGGCGCGAGGGTCGGGCGCCGGGTGGAGGCCTCCACCGTGCTCGCCCTGCCCGCCCTGATGCGGGTCGACGACGGCGCCTTCCTCGCCGACGACACCCTGGTCGCCCCCTACGAGCTGCGCGACGGCTGGCTGCACCTGGGCCGCTCCCACGTCGGGCGCCGCTCCTTCGTCGGCAACTCCGGCATCGTCGGCCCCGGCCGCTCGCTGCCGGACAACTCCCTGGTCGGCGTGCTCTCCGACACCCCCGCCCAGGCCCCCGAGGGCTCCTCCTGGCTGGGCCGGCCCGCCTTCGCCCTGCCCCGGGTGGCCGCCGCCGGCGGCGAGGACCGCACCTACAACCCGCCCAAGCGCCTGATGTGGGCCCGGGCCGGCGTCGAGGTCTGCCGGCTGCTGCCGGTCGTCGTCGCCGCGATCCTGGCCGACCTGGTCTTCGCCGCCCTCCAGGCGATCCGCGACGACTACGGGCTGGGCACCGCCGCCGGCGCGGCCGGCCTGGTGCTGGCGGCCGCCGCCGTGGCCGCCCTGGCGCTCACCACCCTCGCCAAGTGGCTGCTGGTCGGACGCTTCCGGGTGTCCGAGCACCCGCTGTGGTCCTCCTTCGTCTGGCGCAACGAGCTCTACGACACCTTCGTCGAGGAACTCGCCATGCCCTTCGGCGGCGGCGCCATGACCGGCACCCCCTACCTCAACCTGTGGCTGCGCAGCCTCGGCGCGAGGATCGGGCGCGGGGCCTGGTGCGAGACCCACTGGCTGCCCGAGAGCGACCTGGTCACCGTCGGGGCGGGCGCCAGCGTCAACCGCGGCACCGTGCTGCAGACCCACCTGTTCCACGACCGGGTGATGCGGCTGGGCCCCGTCCACCTGGGCGCCGGCTCCACCACCGGGCCGCACTCGATCGTGCTGCTCAACTCCTCGCTCGGCGACGACACCACCGTCGGCCCGGCCTCCCTGGTGATGCGCGGGGAGAACGTCCCCGGCGCCACCCGCTGGCTGGGCAACCCGGTCGCCGCCTGGAACGCCGACGCCACCCCGCCGGCCGGGCGCCGCGCGGCCCGCGGGCGGCGCCGGGCCGCCGTGATGTAGCCCACCCGCACGGGCCCGCGCACAGGCGGTGCGGCCACGGTCGAACCCGTGGCCGCACCGCCTTCGCTTTGCCCGGACTTGGGAGAAGAACGCCATGTCCACGGCAATTGTGAAGAAGGCCGGGCGGCCCCGGCCCCCGGTGCGCCGGGCGGCGGGGGCCGGTCCCGGCGGGGCGGGGGGTCAGTCCTGGGCGGTGGGGCGCACGACGATCTCGCTGACGTCGACGCCGTCCGGCTGCGCGACGGCGTAGCCGATGGCCGAGGCCACGGCGGAGGGCGGCATGGCGATCTCGTCGCGCCGGCGCACCAGCGCGGCCGCGACCTCGGGGCCGGCCCCCTTGCCGACGCCCTCGGTGTGGGTGAAGCCGGGGGAGACGAGGGTGACGCGCAGACCGGGCCCCGCCTCCTGGCGCAGGCCCTCGGTGAGCACCTTCACCGCCGCCTTGGTGGCCGCGTAGACCCCCTGCGGGGGCCTGACGACGTACGCCGCGGTGGAGCCGACGTTGACGAACTGGCCGGCGCCCTGGCGGCGGAAGACGGGCAGGGCCGCCGCGATGCCGTTGAGCAGGCCGGTGACGTGGGTGGCGACCATGGCGTCCCAGTCGTCCTGGCGCAGCTCGTCGAACGGCGAGACGGCCATCGTGCCCGCGTTGGAGACCAGCACGTCGAGCCGCCCGTACCGCTCCAGGGCCGTGTCCGTCAGGAGCCGCAGGTCCTCGCGGCGCCGGACGTCGACGACGACGCCGGTGGCGTCGGCGCCCCGGGCGGTGACGGCGTCCACGACGGCGTCCAGCCGCTCCCGGCGCCGCGCCCCGAGCACCAGGCGGGCGCCCCGCTCGGCGAGGTGGTGCGCGGTCGCCTCCCCGATGCCGCTGCTGGCGCCCGTGATCGCGATGACCTTGCCCTGGATGCCCGACATGAGCTCCTCCTTCTCCCCGGTGCGTGCGCGGCGGGCGCCCTGGCCTACAGTGAAAACGGAGGCGCCCCCGCTTTCTCCACGTTAAGTGGGGGCGCCTCCGTTTATCAAGTCGCGGAC
>NZ_JBHZCY010000033.1:0-71955 GCF_042786665.1 Kitasatospora sp. NPDC059146
CCGAGAAGCGGCCCAGGTCCGTCACGTCGGTGGGCTCCTTGCGGACCTTGCCGCCGGCCGCCTCGGCCCTCGCCGCGGTGGCGTCGGCGTCGGCGACCGCGATGGCGACCGTCCAGGCCACCGGCTGCTGCGGGGCGTAGCGCGGGGTGACGGCGGCGGCCGCGGCCTCGCCCAGGAACATCTGGGTGTAGCCGTCGTCCTCGGGGCGGACACCGCTCTCGGGGCGCCAGCCGAACAGTTCGGCGTAGAAGACCCGGGCGGCGGCCGGGTCGTCGGTGCCCAGCTCGACCCAGCAGGGGGCATCGGTGGTGACGGAGGTCTGCTTCATGGCTCTCGGCCCTTGACTCTCGGTTCTCGGCTCTCGGGGACGCTCGGGCTGTGTTGCGGCGCCTTGACCTGACTGGCCATCAAAGCTCTGCTCTCTCAGGAGACTTCGAGCACCACCTTGCCGCGCGTGTGCCCGGACTCGACCTCGGCGAGCGCCTCGCCGGCGCGGCCGAACGGGTAGCGGCCGGTGACCTGGGGGTCGAGGTCGCCGGCGGCGACCAGGGCGGCGAGGGCGGCCAGGGTTTCGGAGCTGGTCGAGCGGGTGACGTAAGCGCCGCCGAGCTCGGCGGCGGTGGCCGGGTCGGCGGTGCTGACCAGCTCGGTCCGGTCGGTCCGGACTCCGGCCACCGCCCGTAGGGCGTCGCCGCCGACCAGGTCGAGGATGCCGTCGACACCGTCGGGGGCGGCCTCGGCGATCCGCTCGGCGACGCCGTCGCCGTAGCGGATCTGCGCCGCGCCGAGGGACTCCACGTACGACCGGTTGGCGTCGCTCGCGGTGCCGAGCACGACCAGGCCCCGGCTGCGGGCGATCTGGGCGGCGGCGCTGCCGACGCCGCCGGCGATCCCGAGGATCAGCAGCGTACGCCCGGCGCCGAGGGCGAGTTGGCGCAGCGCGTCATCGGCGGTGGCGACCGAGACGCCGAGCGTGGCGGCCAGGTCGAAGCCGACGCCATCGGGCTTGAGGGCGCTCAACTCGGCCCGCAGCAGGGTCTGTTCGGCGAAGGCGCCGGCGGCGACGAGGCCGAACACCTCGTCGCCGGGGGTGAAGCCGGTGACCCCGGGACCGATCCGCTGCACCACTCCGGAGGCCTCCTGGCCCATCACGGCGGGGAGTTGGCGCTCGCGGCCGAGGAAGCCCCGGCGGATCTTCCAGTCCACGGGGTTGACTCCGGCGGCCCGAACGGTGACCGCCAGTTGCCCCGGGCCGGGGTCGAGCACCGGGCGGTCGAGGAACTCCTGCGTCTCCGGTCCGCCGTAATCGATGAAGCCGAACGCCTTGGCCATCGGTGATCCCACTCCTCGGGTAGCGCCCTGCGGCACCTGCTCCCCCGCCCCAGCATGGGGGGCGCGGCGGGGCGGGGGCGGGCGCTGGTGGGCCGAACGGGGGCGGACGAACAAAAGACAGCTGACGGATGACAGATTTCAACATCTGTTATCCGTCAGCTGTCATCTGTTTTCTGTCATCTGTTAGCTGTCGGCTGTCGGCCGTTACCCGTCAGCCGCCACCTGCCGGCCGTCAGCCCCGCACCGCCCGCGTCACCGGGAGCCAGAGCTCCGCCTCCGCGTCGCCCGTCCCCGGGACGAAGCTGGTCCGGAGGATCTCCGGACCCGGGCGGGTCTCGTACGGGTTGGAGGGGAACCACTGGCTGTAGGTGTCCCCCCACATCTCCTGGAGGGCCTGCGGGAACGGCCCGCGGTTGGTGAACACCGCCCAGGTCCCGGCCGGGACGTGCAGGACGTCCAGGTCGTCCGGGACGACGGCGTCCTCGCGCGCCACCACCGCGTGCCAGTAGTCGAGTTCGGACCCCTCCTCCCGGTTGGGCGAGAAGTCGTCCGTCACCGACACGATGCCGAGCGGGTTCTTCGCCGTCAGGGCGGTGATCCGCTCGACGGTCTCCGCGCCCAACCCCCGGATGAACTCGGCGATGTGCGGGTTGACCCCCAGGTAGATCAAGGGGACCCGGGCCTTCTTCCCGACGATCCGGAAGTCCGGCTTCTCGACGATCCGGTACTCCATGCTGCTGCTTCCCTCCACGATGAGTCGGAAGGACATCCGGGGTTGGGAGATGAGCGCCGCACCCTCGCGCCGGGCCTCTCCGGGCCCGACCCCGTGCATCGCCCGGAACGCCCGGGCGAACGCCTCCCCCGAGGTGTAGCCGTAGCTGACCGCGATGTCGAGCAGCGTCCGCCCGCCGTCGAGGACCTCCGCCCCGGCGACGGTCAGCCGCCGGCGCCGTACGTATTCCGACAGCGGCATCCCGGCGAGCATCGAGAACAGCCGCCGGAAGTGGTACTCCGACGTCATCGCGATCCGCGCCAGTTCGGCCACGTCGATCTCCTGGTCCAGGCGCCGTTCGATGTGCTCCATCGCCCGGTTCAGGTGCTCCAGCACTGCCGCCCCGTCCTTCCCTTGCCGATCACCACCGTAGGAAGGACCCACCTTGCCGTACCCGACGATCGGTGCCCGCTCCGGTCGGGCACCGATCGCCGGGTGACCGGCCTCAGACCAGGCCCTGGGCCAGCATCGCGTCCGCGACCAGTTCGAAGCCCGCGATGTTCGCGCCCACCACGTAGTCGCCCGGGTGCCCGTAGCGCTCGGCGGTGGTGTGGCAGGAGTCGTGGATGTGCTTCATGATCCCGGCGAGCCGCTGCTCGGTGTGCTCGAAGGTCCAGGAGTCGCGGGAGGCGTTCTGCTGCATCTCCAGCGCGCTGGTCGCGACGCCGCCCGCGTTGGCCGCCTTGCCCGGCCCGAAGGCCACCCCGGCCTCCTGGAAGACCCGCACCGCCTCGGGGGTGGTGGGCATGTTGGCGCCCTCGGCGACGGCCAGCACCCCGTTGCGGACCAGGGCGAGCGCGTCGGCCTCGGTCAGCTCGTTCTGGGTGGCGCAGGGCAGCGCCACGTCGGCGGGCACGCTCCACACGCCCGGGCCCTCGACGAACCGCACGTGGCTGCCGCGCAGTTCGGCGTACTCGGAGATCCGTCCGCGCCGGACCTCCTTGACCTCCTTGAGCAGGTCGAGGTCGATGCCCTTCTCGTCCACCACGTAGCCGGAGGAGTCGGAGCAGGTCAGCACCGTCGCGCCGAGCTGCTGGGCCTTCTCGATCGCGTACACGGCCACGTTGCCGGAGCCGGAGACGAGCACCCGGCGCCCGTCCAGGCCGTCGCCGCGGCTGGCCAGCATCTCGGCGGTGAACAGGACGCAGCCGTAGCCGGTGGCCTCGGTGCGGACCTGCGCGCCGCCCCAGCCGAGGCCCTTGCCGGTCAGCACGCCGGCCTCGTAGCGGTTGGTGATCCGCTTGTACTGGCCGAACAGGTAGCCGATCTCCCGGCCGCCGACGCCGATGTCACCGGCCGGCACGTCGGTGTGCTCGCCGAGGTGCCGGTGCAGCTCGGTCATGAAGGACTGGCAGAACCGCATGATCTCGGCGTCCGAACGGCCCTTGGGGTCGAAGTCGGAGCCGCCCTTGCCGCCGCCGATCGCCAGCCCGGTGAGCGCGTTCTTGAAGATCTGCTCGAAGCCGAGGAACTTGACGATCCCGAGGTTCACCGAGGGGTGGAACCGCAGGCCGCCCTTGTACGGGCCGAGGGCGCTGCTGAACTCGACCCGGAAGCCGCGGTTGACGTGGATGTCGCCGGAGTCGTCCGTCCACGGCACCCGGAACATCAGCTGGCGCTCGGGTTCGCAGATCCGCTCGATGATCCGGGCGTCGAGGAGCTCGGGGCGGTGGGCGAGCACCGGGGCGAGGGTCTCCAGCACCTCGTGGACGGCCTGGTGGAACTCGGTCTCGCCCTTGTTGCGGCGGACCACGTCCGCGTAGAGCGATTCGATCGCGCGCTGCTCGGCGTCGAGGCGGGGCCGGTCGGCGGCGGGAGCGGCGGAGGCGGCGGAGGGAGTGGTGGCGCGGCTCGTGGGCATCTGATCAGGACCTTCCGTGGTCGTCGGTGGTCGTGCGCGAGGCGTTCCCGTGCCCAGGAAACGGGACGAAGTGTCGCAGTGTCCATGCCTCGGGTCCCGTCCCTTCCACATGCTGGACCGCCGTACGGGAACAGCGGGGGCGGGCGGGGTGTTGTTCGCCTCCGTAGTCGCCGCGGTCACCGGCAGTAAGCAGTTGTTCAAATTGGAACGACCGAGTACGGTCGACATCCGACCCGCCCTGATCCGTCCGGATCCGGAGCGGTTCACCCCGGTCCACCCCCGATCGACGGAGGCCCCACCATGCCTCAGCCCGGCTCCGCCACGGTGCGCTCGCACGTGCGCATCCCGCTGACCTTCCCGGACGGCTACCGCGCCGATGCGGAGGTCTCCACCTTCCACGGCCTCGCCGACGGCGCCGAACACCTCGCGCTCGCCCTCGGCACCGTCCCGGCCGGCGGAACCCCCCTGGTGCGGCTGCACTCCGAGTGCCTGACCGGCGACGTCTTCGGCTCGGACCGCTGCGACTGCGGCCCGCAGCTGCGCGAATCGGTGGAGCGGATCAGCGAGGCCGGCGGCTACCTGCTCTACCTCCGCCAGGAGGGCCGGGGCATCGGCCTCTACAACAAGCTGGACGCCTACGCCCTCCAGGACTCCGGCCTGGACACCTACGACGCCAACACCGCGCTGGGCCTGCCCGAGGACGGCCGGGACTACACCGCGGCCGCCCAGATGCTCACCGCGCTCGGCGTCGACGACGTCGACCTGCTGAGCAACAACCCGGACAAGGCCGCCCAGTTGGCCGGGCTCGGGATCACCGTCCGCCGTCGGGTGCCGACCGGCGTCCACCTGTCCGCGAGCAACGTCCGCTACCTGACCGCGAAGGTGGAGCGGACCGGGCACTCGATCGAGCTCTCCCGACTGGTCGGCTGACCACCGCGATCGGCGCGGGCGGGTCGGCACGGCCCGGACAGCCCGGACGGCGCGGTCGGGACGCTGCGAACCGGGCGGGGCAAACCGGACGGCGCGCCCCCGGGCCGGACGGGGCCGTCAGCCGACGCCGCCCCGCCCCCGGGCCCGCGCCGCCCGCAGCACCCCGTACGCCGCCAGCGGCAGCGCCACCAGTAGCGCGGCCCAGAAGGCGCCGTGCCCCCACCAGCCCGCGACCGCGCCGAACAGCCCCTCGAACACCGGGATCCGCAGCGCCTCCACCGGCCCCAGCGCCCCGGGCCACGCGCCCAGGAGCAGGGTGCCGAGGATCCAACCGACCAGCAGCACCCGGGCGGTGACCAGCGTGCCCAGGGTGCTCAGCAACGACACCGCGGCCAGCAGGACGACGAACCCCGCCTGGTAGGCCGCACCGGTCTGCCCCGTGCCCCAGGACTCCGGCGTGCGGTGCGGGCCGGTGGCCGCGAGCCGCACCTCGACCGCCGCCCACAGCAGCAGGACCAGCACCCCGGTACCGGTGAGCGCGAACCGCAGCCGGTCCCAGGTGCCGGCCCGGCCCGGCCGCCACGCCCCGGCGGCCTCCGTCCCCGCCCTCGCGCCCGCTCCCGTACCCGTCCCCGCCCTCGCGCCCGTACCGGAACCCGTCCCGGTACCCGCCACCCGGGCGGCCCGCGCGGCCCGCCGGTCGAGGTCCCGCCAGGCCTCCCGCACCTGCCGCCGGGCCCGCTGGGCGGGCCTCAGCAGCCGGTTGGCCCCCCGTTCGATCAGCACCACGGCCACCACGACCGCCACCACCGCCGCGATCCCGGCCCAACTCCCCATCCCGCCCTCGAACATGACCACCCGCTCGGCCACCGGCCGCGGCGCCTCCACCGCCGTCATCGGCGGTCCGAGCCGCAGGTAGCCGATCGCGAGCGCGCCCACCCCGGCCAGCAGCGCCGTACCGAGGCCGACCGGGGCCGGGAAGAAGGCGAGCACGGCGGCCGCCACGAAGGCCGCCCCCAGCTTCCCGGCCACCTGCTCGGCCGCCTGCTGCCCCGCGAGGTGCAGCGGCCCGCCGAACAGGTCCGGCGAGAGGTCGAGCCCGTGACCGGCCTCGACCGGGTAGCGCAGCACCGCTCCCGCCCACAGCAGCAGCCCGAGGCCCACCACCAGCAGGGCCACCGCCGCCACCCGGCGCGGCAGCATGGTGCGGGCGTACGGCCACCAGAGCCGCAGCCGGGCCGCCCGGTCCACCGGCGGCCGCCGGCGCCGCTCCCCCCACAGCCGCTCCGCCCAGAGCCGGGCCGCCCGCCCGGGCCGCGCACCGCCCTCCCGCAGCGCCCCCGGTTCCGGTTCGGGCCGCTCCGCCCGGCCCCGACCGCGCCGCCGCACCGCCTCCGCGGCCACCAGCGCCGCCCGCCCCGCGACCTGGTCCGGGTCGGCTCCCACCGCCCGCCGCCGCAGCGCCGACCAGCGCCGCCGCACCACGTCCCGCGGGGTGGCCGCCGCCGGGTCGGGCGCCGGCCGCCGGGCCGCCGAGCGCGCCGCCGTACGGGCCCCGGCGCCGACCGTCAGCGCCCCGTCCACCACCGCCGACGCGACCAGCGCGGCCAGCTCCGACACCCGTACCGGCAGCGGCAACCGGTGCAGCGCGGCGGGCAGCGGGGACAGCCGGCCGAGCAGCCGGTACCGCTCCTCCGGACGGATGCTCAGCCAGACCGCCAGCCGGTGCGCCTCCTCCCGCTCCTCGGGGCTGAGGCCGCCGTCACCGCGCCGGCCGCCGCCGACCGTCCGGGCCGTGCGCTCCACCTCGGCGAGCACGTCCGGGAGCGCGGCGAGGGCGAGCAGCCGGGAGCAGTGCTCGCCGGAGCACTCGGGGTGGAAGCAGTGGTAGCGCGCGGCGACGGCCGGGGCACCGCCGCGGACCAGTTCGTCGATGAACGCGGCGCCGTCCGGCTCGGTGGCGACGCGTTCCAGCCCGGCCGGGTCGACCGGCCGGTCACGGTAGTGCGGGACGGCTCCCGGTGCGAAGGCGGCGCCGAGGGCGAGCACCGCGACGCCGGCCACCGCCTCGCGCCGGGAGCCGGGGGCGCGGACCACGTCGGTGAGGTAGTGGAGGTCGAACACGGAGTCCTTGACCTCGTCGCGCAGCCAGTCGCGCAGCCGCTCCGCCCCGACCGCCGCGAGCCAGCGCGCCGCCGCACCGGAGTTGCGCAGCAGCACCTCGGTGAGCCGGACCGGGTCGGTGAACGGGTCGCCCAGGAAGGTGATCGGCCGCAGGGCCTGCGGGCGGCGCCGGATCACCGCCGGGCTGCCGCCGGCCAACCAGCTGCGGACCTCCGCAGCAGTCCAGCGGTCCTCCGGCTTCTTGGTGAACAGGCCCTGGAGTAGGAGCAGTTGACGCCGGTCGGAGACGGCGGAGAGGTCCACCTCCTCGCCCATGACGAGTTCCAGCTCCAGGTCGTGGTCGGCCGCCCGCTCGCCGTCCGCCCCGACGAACCGGGGCCGGCCGACGAACAGTTCGTACAGCACGTTGCCGAGCCCCCACCAGGGCCCGGCCTCGTGGTTCTTGCCGGCCAGCTGCTCGGGGGCCATGTAGGCGACGGTGACCATCATCGTGGAGGTGAACCGGCGGCTGTCGGTGAGCCGGTCGACGCCGCCGAAGTCGGCGATCACGAACTCCCCGGGGCCGCGGCCGGGGCGCACCAGGATGTTGACCGGCTTGAAGTCCAGCGGGTTGCGCTGGATCCGCCGCTGCCAGAACTCCAGCAGCGAGACCAGCTCGTAGACGATCTGCTCGGTGGTCCGCGGGTCGGCGTGGGCACCGCCGCGGCGCAGCGCGGCGACGTGCGCGGAGAGGGTGACGGGCAGGTACTCCATCGCCACCCAGTCGACCGGCACGCCGTGGTGGCGGACCCGCCCGTAGTCGATCAGGTGCGGGACGTGCCGGCGGAAGCCGTCGTTGCGCAGGTGGGCGAGCAGGTCGTGGTCCATCCGCTGGCCGCCGACGGCCACCTTGACCGCGGCGTCGGCGCCGCCGTCGGTGCGTCGGACGTACCAGACGGTGCCCTCCGCGCCGGCACCCGCCCTGCCCAGCGGGGTGAAGCGGTCCAGCAGGGCCTCGGGGAAGTCGTCCTCGAAGGGGCTGCCCGTGGGCGCGGGCCCGGCCGCGGGTGCGGGTGCGGGTCCGCCGCCCGGCGCGGGCCCCGGGCCGATGTTGTCCTGCCAGGACGGGCCGCCGGCTGCGGAGCGCGGTCGGCGCACCTCGGTGGCGGCCTCCGGGTCGTGGCGGGGCCCGGGCGTCCGCCGGGTGGCGGCCTCGGGATCGTGGCGGACCTCCTCCGCGGCCCGGTCCCGGGCTCCGCCCCGCCCGCGCCGCGGGTCCCACGACCCCCGGAACCGGGTGCCCCGCTCCCGGGAGCCCCAGTCGACCCTGGTCCGCGGCGACTCCTCCGGCCGCCCCCGGCGCCCGTCCCCCTCGCCCGGACCGCCCGGACCACCCGGACCATCCGGACCGGAGCCCTCCGTTGCGCCCATCACGGCGTACCCCTCCCCCGATCCCCGGGGCCGGTGCGGAGGCGTTGACCACGGGCGCACCGGTGCCGGGTGGTGATTTTGACGCGCCATCATCCCGCATACCGGGCAGGGCCGCAGGGCGCTTTCCGGATCGGTTCCGAGACGGTTCCGGAACCCGTGCGCGCGGAGGTGGGAGCCGAGCCGGGAGCTGCCGGGCCCGCCCCTCCCCGGGCGGGTTCACCCCTCCTCGACCGGGCGCCCCTCCGGCTCCTCGACGATCCGGCGGGCGATCTCCTCGGGCCGCACCGGGCGGCCGAAGTGCCAGCCCTGCGCCCAGTCGCAGCCCATCCCGCGCAGCCGCTCGGCGTCCTTGCGGGTCTCCACGCCCTCGGCGGTGACGTTCAGGCCGAGCGTGTGCGCCATCGACACCAGGCCGCTGACGATGCGCCACCCGGTGGCGCCGTCCTTCGCCGGGTCGTGCAGGTCGCCGACGAAGGACCCGGCGATCTTGAGCCCGGAGACCGGCAGGTCGCGCAGGTAGGAGAGGTTGGACCAGCCGGTGCCGAAGTCGTCCACCGCCAGCGACACCCCGAGGTCGACCAGCCCGTGCAGGGTGCGCAGCGCCTCGTCCTCGGGGCCGACCACCGTCGACTCGGTGATCTCCAGCTGCAGCCGGGCCGGGTCGAGTCCGGTGCCGTCCAGGATCCGGCCGAGGTCGGTGACCAGCGCGGCGCTGCGCGCCTGCCGCACCGCCAGGTTGACGTTCAGCTGCGGCGCGGCGTCGCCGTAGTGCTTGATCCAGTCCGCGGCCTGGCCGCAGGCCTGCTCCAGCACCCAGCGGCCGAGCGGCATGATCAGCCCGGTCTCCTCGGCGGTGGTGACGAACTCGTCCGGGCCGAGCACCCCGAGCTGCGGGTGGCGCCAGCGCACCAGCGCCTCCACGGCGGCCATCCGGCCGTCGGCGAGACGGTAGAGCGGCTGGTAGTCGATGAAGAACTCGCCGCGGTCGAGGGCGGCCGGCATCCGCACCGAGACCGCGTAGCGGCTGACCGCGCGGGCGTTCTCCTTGGGGTCGAACAGCGTCCAGCGGCCGCGGCCGGCCTCCTTGGCGCGGTACAGCGTCAGGTCGGCGGCCCGGACGGCGGCGCCGGGGGTGGTGGTGGAGACCCTCCGCTCCAGCACGCCGACGCTGGCGCCGACGGCGAGCTTGTGGTCACCGATGAGCACCGGCCCGGCCAGGGCCTTGAGCACGGTCTTGGCGGCGGCCACCGCCTCCTGCTCGCCGCGGCAGTTCTCCAGCAGCACCACGAACTCGTCGCCGCCGAGCCGGGCGACCAGGTGGCCGAGCGGGGTGAGGGCGGCCTTGAGGCGGGCGGCGACGGCGGACAGCAGCTGGTCGCCCATGTCGTGGCCGAGGCTGTCGTTGACCACCTTGAAGCCGTCGAGGTCGACGTAGCAGAGGCCGAAGCGGGCGCCCGGCTCCGGCTCGTCGAAGACCTTCTCCAACCGCTCGAAGAAGGCGGCGCGGTTGGGCAGGCCGGTGAGCGGGTCGTGGGTGGCCTGGTGGCGCAGCCGCTCCTGGAGGCGGTAGCGGTCGGTGACGTCCTCCAGCATCGCGACCTGGTACTGCGGGGCCCCGTCGTCGTCACGGATCAGCGAGACCGTCAGGTGGGTCCAGACCACCTCGCCGTCCTGCCGGTAGTACGGCTTGTCGAACTGGAAGTACTCCCGCTTGCCGCTGATCAGCTCCTCGTACGCCTCCCAGACGCCCGGGGTGTCCTCGGGGTGGACGAGGTCGTCGACCCGGCGCCCGACCATGTCCCCCGGCCCGGCGCCGAACAGCTCCTGCACGGCCTTGTTGACCGCGAGGATGGTGCCGTCGGTGTCACCGATCGCGATGCCGATCGCGGCGCTCTCGAACAGGGCGCGGAAGCGGGCCTCGGAGGCGCGCAGCGCGCGTTCGGCCTCCTTGCGGGCGGCGTCGGCGGCGGTGCGGATGGCCTCCTGCTCGCGCAGCGTGCGCTCGCGCAGGGCGTTCGCCCAGCCGGCCGCGAAGGCGCCGGTGAGGGCGGGGCCGCGGCCGTCGTGGAGCGGCTGGGCCTGAAGCAGTTCGACGGCGCGGGCGAGCAGCACCGGGTCGGTGAAGTGCCCGTCGACCAGTTCGGCACCGGCCCGGGAGGCCAGCCGGGGCTCGAAGGGGTCGTTCTGCTGGGCCCGGTGCAGCAGCGCGGCGGTGCGCGCGACCAGCCGGCCGAGCAGGCCGGGGTGGACGGCGATGCCGTGGTCGGCGGAGAGCAGCCGGGACCAGTCCTCGTGGAACCGCTCCGCGTCGCCGCCCGGCGGGGTCGCGCCGCTCACCGGAGCGTCCCGACGGCGCTGCCCGTCGCGGCGGAGGCCGGGGCGTCGGGGGTCACAGCGGCGGGGCTCACGGCGGCGCTGGGCAGGGCCGGGCGTCCGGCGGCCGCCGCACGGGGC
Organism: Kitasatospora sp. NPDC059146; assembly: GCF_042786665.1. Lineage (NCBI taxonomy): Bacteria > Bacillati > Actinomycetota > Actinomycetes > Kitasatosporales > Streptomycetaceae > Kitasatospora > Kitasatospora sp. NPDC059146. Next base: position 10,884 of record NZ_JBHZCY010000033.1, read on the forward strand.
GTGCGGGCGTCGGCTGCTCTCCCGGCGCGACCGCTCAAGGGCGGAACCCCACGCCCGCCACCCCGGCGATCCGCTCGGGGTGCTCGCCGACCGTGCCCGGCTGGTCGGGGCGCCACTGCGGCAGGTGCACCACGCCCGGTTCGACCAGCTCGAAGCCGTCGAACATCGCGGTGACCTGGTCGCGGGTGCGCATGGTCAGCGGGGTCGGGGTCATCCGGTAGAGCTTCTGGTGGTCCTCGGCCTGGTCCGGGCGGGCCTCCAGGGAGGCGTGCGAGAGGACCAGCGCGCTTCCGGCGGGGAGGCGGTCGCGGACCGCGGCGATCAGCTTCCAGGGGTCCTCGTCGTCGCTGACGAAGTGGGCGACGGCCACCAGCAGGACGGCCACCGGCTCGTCGCCGGCCAGCAGGGCGGACACCTCGGGGCGGTCCAGCAGGTCCTCGATGTCGCGCAGGTCGGCCTGGACGACGGCGCTGTGCGGGTCCTCCTCCAGCAGCAGGCGGCTGTGGGCGACGGCGACCGGGTCGCGGTCGACGTAGACCACCTCGGCCCCCGGGCGGATCGCCCGGGCGATCTCGTGCACGGCGCCGAAGGTCGGGATGCCGGAGCCGATGTCCAGGAAGCGGCTGATGCCCTGCTCGGCGAGGAAGGCCACGGCGCGGCGCAGGAAGGCCCGGTTGGAGCGCATGATCTGGGGCAGTTCGGGCCACAGGGCCATCGCCCGGCGGGCCATCTCCCGGTCGACCTCGAAGTTGTGGGAGCCCCCGAGGTAGTAGTCGTAGACCCGCGCGGCGTTCGGTTTGTCCAGGTCCATACCTTCCGGTACCCAGCTCGGTCGCCGCATGCCTGTGACTCCTTCACTCCGGATCCGGGGGCGCAGCGCCGGGAGGTGCTGCCGTGACTGATGAGACTACAAGCACACAAGATCCTCCCTTGCACCCCGAACGGGTGCAAGCGGACTGCACCCTTCCTCGCGGACGGCGCTCTCCCTAGGGTGGAGCCGTGGATCCCAACCACTACCGCTTCCGGGGCGAGTGGCGCCTCGCGGCACCGGCCCCGGCGGTGTACGCGGCGCTGGCGGACGTACGGAGCTATCCGCTGTGGTGGCCGGAGGTCCGCGCGGCCCGGGAGACCGGTGCGGGGTCCGGCGAGGTGGTGCTCCGGGCGCTGCTGCCGTACCGGCTGGTGATCGGGCTGGAGGCCCGGCGGCGCGACCCGGCGTCCGGCGTGCTGGAGGCGGCGATGCGGGGCGACCTGGTCGGCTGGTCGCGGTTCACCGTGACGGCGGACGGGCCGGGCGGTACGCGGTGCCGGGTGCTCTTCGAGGAGGACGCCCGCCCCGCCAAGCCCCTGCTGCGACGCCTCGCCCTGCCGCTGCACCCGCTGTTCCGGGCCAACCACGCGGTGATGATGTGCCGGGGAGGCCGCGGACTGGCGGCGTACCTGGCGGGTGACGACGGCGGACGAGGACGGCGAACAGATGACAGATGACAGATTTCAGCGAACAGATTTCAACTTTCGACATCTGTCAGCTGTCAGTTGTTCGCCGGACTCCGGCAGCGACCCCGGCCCCGGCAGCGACCCCGACTCCGAACGCGACCCCGGCCCCGACCCCGGCTCCGCGTTCGGCTTCGACGCCCCCTTCGACCGCACCGGCACCGGCAGCAGCAAGTGGGCCCGGGCCGCCGCCCCCGGCGTGATCCCGATGGGCCTGGCGGACATGGACCTCCCCGGTCCGCCCGCCGTCGCCGAGGCCCTGGCCCGGCGCGCCCGCCACCCCGCCTACGGGTACACCGTCTGCGATCCGGCCGGGCGGACCCTGGTCGCCGACTGGTACCGCGCCCGGCACGGCGTCGAGGTCGACCCGGACTGGGTCCTGCTGCTCCCCTGCGGCCCGCGCACCGCGCTGCGCCTGCTCCTGGAGACCGTCCGGACGGGGACCGCGGACCAGCAGGCCCCCGTCCTCTTCCCCACCCCCGAGTGGGGCGGCTTCGCCCAGCTCTGCCGCGCGGCCGGCCTCCCGTACCGCGAGCTGCCGCTGCGCCCCTCCCCCACCGGCTACCGCTCCCCGGGCGGCCCACTGCCCCGCCCCGCGTCCGCCGTCCTGCTGAGCAACCCCCACAACCCCTCCGGCACGGTGTGGCACACCGGGTACCTGAGCGGGCTGGCCGGGTGGGCCGCGGAGGCGGGCGCCCTGCTGGTCTCGGACGAGGTCCACGGCGACCTCACCCACCCCGGCCGGGCCCACCCCGTCGCCGTGACCACCGCCGACCCGGCGCACCGGCACGCCGTCGTCACCCTGAACTCGGTCGGCAAGACCTTCAACTGCTCGGGCATTCCCAGCAGTTGGGCCCTCGTACCGGACCCGGCACTGCGCGCCCGGCTGACCGACACCCTGGCCGGCTACGGCCTCTGGGAGGGCGGCCTGCTGGAGCAGACCGTGCAGCGGGCCGCGCTCGGCGAGGGCGGCCCGTGGCTGGACGCGCTGCTGGCACACCTCGCCACCGCCCGCGCCCGGCTCACCGAGCGGCTCGGCCCCGCCGTCCGCTCCGTCCCGCGGGCCTCGTACCTGCTCTGGCTGGACGCCGCCGCCCTCGGCCTGCCGCCCACCGGCGCCCGCGCCGCGCTGCTGGAGCGCTGCGGCCTGGAGGCCTCCGACGGCGCCGAGTTCGGCCCGGGCGGCGCGGGTTCGCTGCGCCTCAACTACGCCCTGCCGGGCCCGGTGCTGGACACCGTCCTGCAGCGCCTGGACCGCCTGTGACCGGGGCACGTGCCCCGGCCGGGCAGCCCTCCCCGGAGCCCCCGAGAACCCCGCATTCACCCGATCGCCATGGCCCTGACCTGCGAAAACGAACATTCACGCGATATTTGCGAAGCGCCCCCGCATGCTCCGTAGCAGACTGGGCAAAGTAGACCGGGCCGCAATCGTGATCCCGAGGATGGTGAGTCCGGTGATACCGACGTCCCGCACCACTCCGCCCGACCGGCAGAGCGCAGCACCGCCCCCGACGGGGGTGACCCCGTTGACCGAATCGGGGGCGCGCAGCCACGTGTCGGGCGTCTGCTTCAAGATCGGACCGCCCCGCCTGGTGGGGGTGGAGGTCGAGTGGTTCGTCCATGACGACCGATGTCCCGGCCGGCCGGTTCCTCCCGAACTGCTCCACGCCGCGCTGGAATCGCTGCCCCTGGGCGGCGCCGACGGCACCTCGCTCCCCTCCGGTTCGCGCCTCACGCTCGAACCCGGCGGACAGGTCGAGCTCAGCTCCCCGCCCGCCACCGGCCTGCTGGCCTGCGTCGACGACACCCGACGCGATCTGACCGCCCTGCGGGCCGCCTTCGCGGCGCAGGGCCTGCGCCTCACCGGCACCGGGACGGACCCGCTCGCCCGCCCCCGACGGATGGTGCTGGACCACCCCCGCTACCTCGCGATGGAGCGCTTCTTCGACTCGGCCGGGCCCTGGGGCCGGGTCATGATGACCGGCACCGCGTCCGTCCAGGTGTGCCTGGACGCCGGTGACGCGGCCGGCCCGCACGCGGTCGAGCGGCGCTGGCAGCTGGTCCACCGGCTCGGCCCGGTGCTGGTCGCCGCCTTCGCCAACTCCCCGCTCCTGGACGGGAAGCCGACCGGCCACCGGTCCACCCGGCAGACCGTCTGGTCCCGGATGGACCCGACCCGCACCCTGGCCCCCGAGCCGGACCACGGCGACCCCCGCGAGGCCTGGGCGCAGTACGTGCTGGACGCCGAAGTCCTGTGCGTGCGAAGGCCGGAGGGGCGGCCCTGGACCGCCCCGCCCGGCCTGACCTTCCGCGACTGGACCCGCGGCGCGGGCGAACGCCCGCCCACACTGGCCGACTTGGAGTACCACTGCACCACCCTGTTCCCCCCGGTGCGCCCGCGCGGCCACCTGGAGCTGCGGATGATCGACGCCCAGCCCGGTGACGGCTGGGTGGTGCCCACCGCCCTGGTCACCGCGCTGCTGGACGACCCGGTGGCCGCCGACACCGCACTCGCCGCGCTGGAACCGCTCGACGCCGCCGACCGGCGGGAGGGCGCCGCCGGTGCGCGCCCGCCGCGCAGCGGGGTCTGGCGCCGCGCCGCCACCCTGGGCGTCGCCGACCCCGAGCTGCGCCGCGCCGCCCTCACCTGCTTCGCCGCCGCCGACGCCGCGCTGGGCCGCCTGCCCGGCGCCGGGCGGCTGCGCGCCACCGTCGCCGAGTTCGCCGAGCGCTACCCCGCGCGCGGCCGCTGCCCGGCCGACGACCAGCTGGACGCCCTGCGCTCCGGCACCCGACGCACTCCCCCGGAGGAGGCATCATGACCGACGTCCGACCGCCCGCCACCCCGGGCACCGATCCCACCCCCGGGAGCGATCCCACCCCCGGCATCGATCCCACCCGCGGGACCGAGGCCCTGCGCGAGAGCATCGCCGCCGAACTGCTGGCCGCCCGCGCCCGGACCGCCGCGCTGACCGACTGCGTCGAGGACACCGACCTCACCGCCCAGCACTCCCCGCTGATGTCGCCGCTGGTCTGGGACCTCGCGCACATCGGCAACCAGGAGGAGCTGTGGCTGCTGCGCAACGTCGGCGGCCGGGACCCGATGCACCCCGAGATCGACCCGCTGTACGACGCGTTCGAGCACCCCCGGGCCGAGCGCCCCAGCCTGCCGCTGCTGCCGCCGGCCGAGGCCCGCGCGTACGCCCACGAGGTACGCGGCCGGGTGCTGGACCTGCTGGCCGCCAGCCCCCTGGAGGGCGCACCGCTGCTGGACGCCGGGTTCGCCTTCGGGATGATCGCCCAGCACGAGCAGCAGCACGACGAGACGATGCTGATCACCCACCAGCTCCGCCGGGGCGAACCCGCCCTGGCCGCTCCCCCACCGCCGCCCGCGCCCGCCGACGCCGCCACCCTGCCCGCCGAGGTCCTGATCCCCGCGGGCCCGTTCACCATGGGCACGGACACCGAGCCGTGGGCCCTGGACAACGAGCGCCCGGCGCACCGCGTCGACCTGCCGGCCTACTTCCTGGACACCACCCCGGTCACCAACGCCGCCTACCAGCGCTTCATCGCCGACGGCGGCTACCACGACCCGCACTGGTGGACCGCGGAGGGCTGGCAGCACCGGCTGCGGGCCGACCTGACCGCCCCGCTGTTCTGGCAGCGGCAGGACGGCCAGTGGCTCCGCCGCCGGTTCGGCGCCGTCGAACCCGTGCCGCCGAACGAGCCGGTGCTGCACGTCAGTTGGTACGAGGCGGACGCGTACGCCCGCTGGGCCGGGCGGCGGCTGCCGACCGAGGCCGAGTGGGAGAAGGCCGCCCGGCACGACCCGGCCACCGACCGGTCGCGGCGCTACCCCTGGGGCGACGGCCCACCCGGCCCCGAGCACGCCAACCTCGGCCAGCGGCATCTGCGACCGGCCGCCGCCGGAAGCTATCCGGCGGGCGAATCACCTTACGGGGTACGGCAGTTGATGGGCGATGTGTGGGAGTGGACGGCCAGCGACTTCCACTCCTACCCGGGGTTCCGGGCCTGGCCGTACAAGGAGTACTCGGAGGTCTTCTTCGGACCCGAGCACAAGGTGCTGCGCGGCGGCTGCTTCGCGGTGGCACCGGTCGCCTGCCGGGGCACCTTCCGCAACTGGGACTACCCCGTCCGGCGGCAGATCTTCTCCGGCTTCCGCACCGCCCGCAGCGCGGAGCACGACGCCCGCACCCCGGAGCGCGGCGCCCGCGGCGCGGAGCACGGGCGGGAGGGCGCCTGATGTGCCGTCACATCGCCTACCTGGGCGAGCCGGTGGCACCCCAGGAGCTGCTGGTGCGGCCGCCGTACGCGCTGCACCGGCAGTCCTGGGCGCCGCGCACCCAGCAGTACGGGACGGTCAACGTGGACGGCTTCGGCCTCGGCTGGTACGCGGACGGCGACGAGGTGCCCGCCCGCTACCGCCGGTCCGGGCCGATCTGGGCGGACGCCGGCTTCGCCGACCTCGCCCGGGTGGTCCGCACCCGGGCGCTGCTGGCGGCCGTCCGCTCCGCCACCGACGGCTGCGCGGCGGGCGAGGCCGCGGCCGCGCCGTTCGCCGCCGGGCGCTGGCTGTTCAGCCACAACGGGGCGGTGGCCGGCTGGCCCGGGAAGCTGGACGCGCTCGCCGCCCTGCTGCCGCCCGCCGAGCTGCTGGAGCTGGAGGCCCGGAGCGACTCGGCCCTGCTGTGGGCCCTCACCCTGCACCGGCTGCGCCGGGGCGAGAGCCTCGGCGAGGCGCTCGCGGGCACGGTGGCCGACGTCACCGTGCACACCACCGGACGGCTCAACCTGCTGCTCACCGACGGCACCGCGCTCGCCGCGACCACCTGGGGCGACACCCTGCACCACCGGAGCCTGCCCGGCCTCGGCACGGTGGTGGCCTCCGAGCCGTACGACGACGCCCCGGACTGGACGCCCGTCCCGGAGGGCTCCCTGCTCCTGGCCGACGCCGCGGGCGTCACCGTCCGGCGGCTCCCCAGCCACTACTGACCCTCCACTCTCCCTTCATCTTCTGAACAGAGGAACCACCCTGTCATGGACACATTCGATCTCACCCGACTGCTGCCCGCCGACCACTTCAGCACCGCGCTGCACCACGACGTGCGACACGGACTGACCGCCGACCCCAAGTGGCTGCCGCCGAAGTGGTTCTACGACGCCCGGGGCAGCGAGCTGTTCGAGGAGATCACCCGGCTGCCCGAGTACTACCCGACCCGCGCCGAGCGGGCCATCCTCACCGCCCGGGCCGGCGAGATCGCCGCCGCCACCCGCGCCCGCACCCTGGCCGAGCTGGGCTCCGGCTCCTCCGAGAAGACCCGGCTGCTGCTGGACGCGCTGCGCTCGACCGGCGACCTGGAGACCTACGTCCCGGTGGACGTCAGCGAGAGCGCCCTGGTCGCGGCCGGCACCGCGCTCGCCGCCGAGTACCCCGGGCTGGCCGTGCACGGCGTCCTGGCCGACTTCACCGCCCGCCTCGGCCTGCCCCCGGAGGGCGGCCCCCGGCTGGTCGCCTTCCTCGGCGGCACCCTCGGCAACCTGCTGCCGCAGGAGCGGGCCGGCTTCCTGCGCGGCCTGCGCGCCGCCCTCGACCCGGGCGACTTCCTGCTGCTCGGCACCGACCTGGTCAAGGACCCGGCCGTCCTGGTCGCCGCCTACGACGACGGCGCCGGGGTGACCGCCGAGTTCAACCGCAACGTGCTCAACGTGCTCAACCGCGAGCTGGGCGCCGACTTCGACCTGGAGGCCTTCGAGCACGTCGCGCTCTGGGACCCGGAGCAGGAGTGGATCGAGATGCGGCTGCGCTCGCTGCGCACGCAGACCGTGAAGATCCCGGCCCTGGACCTGCCGGTGCACTTCGACCGGGGCGAGGAGCTGCGCACCGAGGTGTCGGCCAAGTTCCGCCGGGAGCGGGTGGCCGGGGAGCTGGCCGCGGCCGGGCTGCGGCTGACCCACTGGTGGACGGACCCGGAGGGCCGGTTCGGGCTCTCGCTCTCCGCCCCGGCCTGAGCGAGCGAGGAGCGAGCCACCAGCGGGTTACCCCGGAGGCCCCAATTTGCTTGTTCACCTTACGAATTCTCAGAGCAAAACTTGAGCCTCCCCGCCTACAAGGCTTGAACGAATAGGGGTTACGATCTCGGCTACCGAGCTCAGCGTTGAGTACCAGGAGTCAAGATCGTGAGCGTCACCCAGAAGCCCTCCGGGGCGGCCGAGGCCACCGCGCCCGGCCGCCTCGGCTTCGTCGTCTTCATCACCGCCGCAGCGGCCCTCGGCGGCTTCCTCTTCGGCTACGACAGCTCCGTGATCAACGGCGCCGTCTCCGGGATCCAGGGGAAGTTCGGAGTCGGCAGCGGCGAGACCGGCCTGATCGTCTCCTCGGCGCTGCTGGGCTCCGCGGTCGGCGCCGCGCTGGCCGGCCGGTTCGCCGACCGCTACGGCCGGATCAAGGTCATGAAGGCGGGCGCGCTGCTGTTCGCGGTCAGCGCCGTCGGTTCGATGCTGCCGTTCTCCCCCTGGGACCTCGCGCTGTGGCGCGTCCTCGGCGGCGCGGCCATCGGCATCGCCTCGGTGATCGCCCCGACCTACATCGCCGAGGTCGCGCCGACCAAGTACCGCGGCCGGCTGGCCTCCTTCCAGCAGGCCGCCATCGTGCTCGGGATCGCGATATCCCAGCTGGTCAACTGGGTGCTGGCGGACGCCGCCGGCGGTGACACCCGCGGCCGACTGCTCGGCCTGGAGGCCTGGCAGTGGATGCTCGGCATCTGCGTCGTGCCGGCCGCGGTCTACTTCGTGCTCTCCTCGGTGATCCCGGAGTCCCCCCGCTACCTGATCCAGGCCGAGCGCCTGGACGACGCCCGCAAGGTGCTGGTCGAGGTCGAGGGCGAGGGCATCGACACCGACGCCCGGATCGCCGAGATCCAGTCGCTGATCGCCTCCGACCACCGCCCGCGCTTCCGCGACCTGCTCGGCGGCCGCTTCGGCCTGCTCCCGATCATCTGGGTCGGCATCGGCCTGTCGGTGTTCCAGCAGCTGGTCGGCATCAACGTGATCTTCTACTACTCGTCGATCCTGTGGCAGTCGGTCGGCATCGACCAGAGCAACTCGCTGCTGATCAGCTTCATCGGCTCGGTCATCAACATCCTCGGCACCGTGATCGCGATCCTGCTGGTCGACCGGATCGGCCGCAAGCCGCTCGCCCTGATCGGCTCGGCCGGCATGGCCGTCACCCTCGCCGCCGCCGGCTGGGCGTTCTCCTCCGCGACCGGCTCCGGCGACAACGTCACGCTGCCCGACCTCCAGGGCACCGTCGCGCTGATCTCCGCCAACGCCTTCGTGCTGTTCTTCGCGATGTCCTGGGGCGTGGTCGTCTGGGTGATGCTCGGCGAGATGTTCCCGAACCGGATCCGCGCCGCCGCGCTCTCCGTCGCCGCCTCCGCGCAGTGGATCGCCAACTGGGTGATCACCGTGTCGTTCCCGTCGCTCGCGCGCTGGAACCTCTCGGCGACCTACCTGGTGTACGCGGCCTTCGCGGCGCTGTCGCTCGTCTTCGTGGCGAAGTACATGAAGGAGACCAAGGGCGTCCGCCTGGAGGACATGGGCTGACCGAAGCCCCCCACAGCCCTCACAACCCGACGCCTTCCGGTCGTACGATCCGACCTTCGGCCCCCGCACCCTAGCGCGCTGAGCGCGGGTGCGGGGGCCGAATCGTTCACTCCCTGCGGTGGGCCGGACACCTCCGGTACTCCTGTTCGCCAGGAGGGATGTGTCCTTGATCTTCAACCGGCTCCGCACCCGCAGAACCGCCACCGCCCCGAGCGGCGGCTGTCCGTACGCCCACGCGCACCCCGCGCCGGACTTCGCACCACCCGTACCGCCGACCCCCGGACCGGGGCTGCGGCCGGACCCGGCCCCGGACCCACGGCTGACCCCGCAACAGACTTCGGAGCGGACTTCGGAGCCGGCACCGGCGCCGCAACTGCCGCCCGTGCCAGCGCCGTTCACCGACCCCGGGCAGGCCGCCGAGTTCGTCCGGCAGTTCCACCGCGAGCAGCCCACCGCCGGCGGCCCGGGGCCGAGGCTGCGCGCCGTCCGGGAGGAGATCGACCGCACCGGCAGCTACCACCACACCCCCGCCGAACTCGCCTACGGCGCCAAGCTCGCCTGGCGCAACGCCGCCCGCTGCATCGGCCGGCTGTACTGGCGCAGCCTGGTGGTCCGCGACCTGCGCCACCTGTCCGACCCCGACGACATCGCCGCCGAGTGCTTCGAGCACCTCCGGCTGGCGGGCAACGGCGGCCGGATCCGCCCGGTGGTCTCGGTGTTCGCCCCCGACCGCCCGGACCGCCCGGCCCCGCGGATCCTCAACCAGCAGCTGGTCCGCTACGCCGGGCACCGGGTCGACGGCGATGTGGTCGGCGCCGTGGTCGGCGACCCGGCGGGCGCCGAACTCGCCGCGCGGGCCCGCGAACTCGGCTGGAAGTGCGCCGAGGACCGCTTCGAGGTGCTGCCGCTGCTGCTCCAGGAAAGCCCCGAGGCGCGCCCGCGCTGGTACGGCCTGCCGGACGACACCACCCTGGAGGTGCCGCTCAGCCACCCCGAGCACGCCTGGTTCGCCGACCTCGGGCTGCGCTGGTACGCGGTGCCCGCGATCAGCGACATGACGCTGGAGATCGGCGGCGTCCGCTACCCCACCGCGCCGTTCAACGGCTGGTACATGGGCACCGAGATCGGCGCCCGCAACCTGGCCGACGCCGACCGCTACGACATGCTCGGCACCGTCGCCGAAGGGCTGGGCCTGGACACCTCCAGCGAGCGCACGCTCTGGCGCGACCGCGCCCTGGTCGAGCTCAACCTCGCGGTGCTGCACTCCTTCCAGGAGGCCGGGGTGACGATCGCGGACCACCACACGGAGTCGGCGCGCTTCCTCAAGCACGTCGCCCAGGAGCAGCGCCTCGGCCGCCCGACCCCGGCGGACTGGAGCTGGATCGTGCCCCCGGTCTCCGGCGGGCTGACCCCGGTCTACCACCGGTACTACGACCCGGTGGACCCGGAGCAGCGGCCGGCCTTCCTGGCCCGCGAGCCCTGGTGACCAGGGCGGCCGCCCCGACGGCGCCGGACACCCCGGCCCGGCCGGTCGCCCGCGACTAGGGCCTGTCCGGCGGATCTTGGCAGATCAGCGCGCGGCGTTGGGCGCCCGGCTGGGCGTGCGCCCGAGTCGGCCTCGTACTGGACGTACTTGGGCGATTCGGGCGTGCGTCCAGGCGGGATGCCCGGCGTCGCGCGCCTGGCAAGATCCGCCGGACAGGCCCTAGGAGGGCGCCCGTACGGCCAGGCGCTCGAAGCGCAGCACGAGCCCGTCCAGCAGCGCCTCCAGGCCGGTCTCGAAGGCGCCCTCGTCGACCGACCCCCGGTGCCCCGCGAGCCGGTGGGCCTCGCCGAGGTGCGGGTAGTCGGCCGCGTCGTACACCTCGGCGTCCGCCGGGAAGCCGGCCGCGAAGGAGGCCAGCGCGGAGCCGGTGACGAAGTAGCGCATCAGCGCGCCGATCCGGGTGGCCTGGCCGCGCGGCCACCCGGATCCGACCAGGTGGCCGAACACGGCGTCGGCCAGCCGCAGCGCGTTGGGCCGCCGCCCCGGCCCCTGGGCGAGCACCGGGACGATGTTGGGGTGGGCGGCCAGCGCGGCGCGGTAGGAGCGGGCCCAGGCGCGCAGCGCCTCCGGCCAGGGGGTGGCCCGGTCGTCGAACATCGACAGGTCGACCTCGCCGATCACGCTGTCCACCACCGCGTCCAGCAGGTCGTCCTTGGTGGCGAAGTGGTTGTAGAGCGAGGGCCCGCTGACCGACAGCCCGGCCGCGAGGCGGCGGGTGGAGAGCGCCTCCAGACCCTCGTCGTCGATCAGCCGCAGGGCGGCCGTGACGATGCGCTCACGGCTGAGCAGCGGGGTGCGCGGGCGAGCCATCGGGTCGCTACCTCCGGTCGGGTGGGGTGGGGACCGATTCTGGCAGGTGCCCCTTCCCAGCGCGGGCGGGTGGGGTCTACAGTCCACACGTAAAACTTGCAGCGCTAGTTTAACGAGGTGGGCACCGTCGTGAACCTGGAGTTGTCCGAGGAGCAGGCCGCCGTCCGCGAGCTGGCCGCCTCGTTCGCCGACCGCGAGATCGTGCCGTACGCCGCCGAGTGGGACCGCGCCGAACAGGTGGACCGCGCGATCATCGGCAAGCTCGGGAAGGTCGGCTTCCTCGGCCTGACCATCCCCGAGGAGTACGGCGGCAGCGGCGGCGACCACCTCGCCTACTGCCTGGTCCTGGAGGAGCTCGGGCGCGGTGACTCGGCCGTGCGCGGGATCGTCTCGGTCTCGCTCGGCCTGGTCGGCAAGTCGATCAACGCCTTCGGCACCGAGGAGCAGAAGCGGCACTGGCTGCCCCGGCTCACCTCGGGCGAGGCCCTGGCCTGCTTCGCCCTCACCGAACCCGGCACCGGATCGGACGCCGCCCACCTCACCACCCGGGCCGTGCGCGACGGCGACCACTGGCTGATCAGCGGCGCCAAGACCTTCATCACCAACGGCACCTGGGCCGACGTCGCCCTGGTCTTCGCCCGCACCGGCGGCGACCACCCCGAGCAGCAGGGCCACCGGGGCATCACCGCCTTCCTCGTCCCCACCGGCCTGCCCGGCTTCGGCCGCACCGAGATCCACGGCAAGCTCGGCCTGCGCGGCCAGGCCACGGCCGGACTCGACCTGGACGGCGTCCGGGTGCCCGACAGCGCCCGGCTCGGCGAGGTCGGCAAGGGCTTCACGGTCGCGATGGCGGCCCTGGCCAAGGGCCGGATGTCGGTCGCGGCCGGCTGCGTCGGCATCGCCCGGGCCTGCCTGGAGGCCGCCGTCCGCTACGCGGGCGAGCGCGAGCAGTTCGGCAAGCCGATCGCCGCGCACCAGCTCGTCCAGGAACTGCTGGCCGGCATCGCGGTCGACGTCGAGGCGGCCCGGCTGCTCACCTGGAAGGTCGCCGACCACATCGACCGCGGCCTCCCGTTCGCCACCGAGTCCTCCGTCGCCAAGCTCTTCGCGAGCGAGGCCGCCGTCCGGGCCGCCAACAACGCGCTCCAGGTGTTCGGCGGCTACGGCTTCATCGACGAGTACCCGGTCGGCAAGTACCTGCGCGACGCGCGGGTGATGACCCTCTACGAGGGCACCAGCCAGATCCACCAACTGCTCATCGGACGCGCCCTGACCGGCGTCAACGCCTTCTGACCGGCCACCGCGTTCCGCCCCACCACTCTCCGACCCGCCACTCCGCGACCCGCCACCCCTCGACAAGGAGCACGACGTGCGACCCGTCTACTTCGCCGCAGCCCGCCGCACACCCATCGGCCGGCTGCGCGGAGCGCTCGCCACGGTCCGTCCGGACGACCTCTCGGCCACCGTGCTGCGCGCCCTGCTCGCCGACGTACCCGCCCTCGACCCGGCCCGGATCGACGACGTCTACTGGGGCGCCGCCAACCAGGCCGGCGAGGACAACCGCAACGCCGCCCGGATGGCCGTCCTGCTGGCCGGCCTGCCGGAGACCGTCCCCGGCGCCACCGTCAACCGGCTCTGCGCCTCCGGCCTGGAGGCCGTCACCCTCGCCGCCCGGGCGATCGGCTCCGGCGAGGCCGACGTGGTGCTGGCGGGCGGCTGCGAGTCGATGACCCGCGCGCCGTTCATCCTGCCGCGCCCCGACGAGGCGCTGCCGCACCGGATCGAGACCTACGACACCCGGCTCGGCTGGCGGCTCACCAACCCCCGGATGGCCGAACTGCACGGCGTGCTCAGCATGGGCGAGACCGCCGAGGAGGTGGCCGGCCGGTACGGCATCGGGCGCGAGCGCCAGGACGCCTTCGCGCTGCGCAGCCACCAGCGGGCCGCCGCCGCCCGCAAGGACGGGCACTTCGACGCCGAGCTGATCCCGGTCGAGCGCCCGGACGGGGTGACGGTGAGCCAGGACGAGGGCATCCGCGAGGACACCAGCCTCGACAAGCTCGCCCGCCTCAAGCCGGCCTTCCGCCCGGGCGGCACCGTCACGGCCGGGAACGCCTCACCGATGAACGACGGCGCGGCCGGGCTCGTCCTGGTCAGCGAGGAGGCGCTGCGCGACCTCGGACTGCAGCCGCTCGGCCGGTACGTGGCCGGGGCCTCGGCCGGGGTGCACCCCGACGTGATGGGCATCGGCCCGGTGCCCGCCACCGCCAAGGTGCTCGGCCGGGCCGGATGGGACCTCGCCGACCTGGACACCGCCGAGCTGAACGAGGCCTTCGCCGCCCAGGCGCTGGCCTCCGCCGACGGCATCGGGTTCGACCCGGAACGGGCCGACGAGGTGGTCAACCCCAGCGGCGGGGCGATCGCCCTCGGCCACCCGCTGGGCGGCTCCGGCGCCCGCATCCTCACCACCCTGCTGCACCGCATGCGCCGCACCGGCGCCCGGCGCGGCCTGGCCACGATGTGCGTGGGCGTGGGGCAGGGTACGGCCGTGCTGGTCGAGAACGCCTGAGACGGGTCGGGACAGGTTGAGCGGGGTTTCGAGTGAGCGGGGTTCGAGTGAGCGGGAGCATCCAGTGAGCGGAGGAACGGACATGGCACGGTTCGCGGGGAAGGTCGCCGTGGTGACCGGCGCGGCGCAGGGCATCGGCGCGGCCACCGCCCGTCGGCTGGCGGAGGAGGGCGCGACCGTCGCGGTGGTCGACCTGACCGCCGAGCGGGCGGCCGGGACGGTCGCCGAGATCACCGCCAAGGGCGGCACCGCCCGGGCCTACGGCTGCGACGTGGCCGACTACGACGCCGTCGACGAGGTCTTCGCCCGGGTCGCCGAGGAGCTCGGCGGACTGCACATCCTGGTCAACAACGCCGGGATCACCCGGGACAACCTGTTCTTCAAGATGCCCAAAGCCGACTGGGACACCGTCCTGACGGTCAACCTGACCAGCGCGTACAACTGCAGCCACGTGGCGCAGAAGTACATGGTCGCGCAGAAGTACGGGAAGATCGTCTCGCTCAGCTCGCGCTCCGCGCTCGGCAACCGGGGCCAGGCCAACTACGCGGCCGCCAAGGCCGGGATCCAGGGGCTCACCGCGACCCTGGCGATCGAGCTGGGCCCGTTCAACATCAACGTCAACGCCGTCGCCCCCGGCTACATCGCCACCCCGATGACGGCCGCCACCGCCGAGCGGGTCGGCGCCACCGCCGAGGACCACCAGACCGAGGTGGCCTCCCGCACGCCGCTGCGGCGGGTCGGGCAGCCGGAGGAGGTCGCCTCGGTGGTGGCCTTCCTGGCGAGCGAGGAGGCCTCGTACGTGAGCGGGCAGACACTGTACGTCAACGGTGGGGCCCGGTAGCTCCGGCCGGGGCGGCTCTCCCGCACCCGTGAGCGAAGTGGGTGGGTGCTGGGTGGATACGGTTGACATTCAGTGAATATTGCTGACGCGCCCTCACATGGCCGTCCCAGGTGCACGGTTACTTTTCCCTGGGACGGCCTTTACCCTTTCGCGTGGCCGATCATGACCATGTGCCTGGTCAATCGACCCCACCAAATGACTATGGCATGATCATGCGGCACTCGATGGGATGTCCGAACCGACCCGACCGGACCTGGTCGGGCCCTCTGCGTCCCAAGGAGTCCCATGGGCAGCCCCGCCTCCCTCCGCCGTGCCCTGGCTCTGCTCGCCGTGGGGGCCACCGCCCTCACCGCCGGCACCGTCGCCGTTCCGGCCGTCGGCGCCGCGACCGCCGCCCCCGCGCACGACCTCTCGGGCGTCCACGTCCGCCCGGCCTCCTTCGGCCACCACCTCGCCACCACCCGCCCGGCGCCGCTGAGCACCACCCAGTGCGTCAGCCAGATCGGCATCCACTGCTACTCGCCGGTCCAGTACCAGGCGGCCTACAACCTGGCCCCGCTGTACAAGGACGGCATCACCGGCAAGGGCCGGACCATCGTCATCGTCGACTCCTTCGGCTCGCCGACCATCCAGCACGACCTGGAGGTCTTCGACAAGCAGTGGGGCATCAAGGACACCCAGGTCGAGGTGCGGAAGTGGGGCAACGTCCCCGTCTTCGACCCGAAGAACCCCGACCACACCGGCTGGGCCGGCGAGACCACCCTGGACGTCGAGTACGCACACGCGATGGCCCCCGACGCCCACATCGTCCTGGTCGAGACCGGCGTCGCCGAGACCGAGGGCACCACCGGCCTGCCCGAGATGATGGACGCCGAGAAGGACCTGATCAAGAAGGGCGTCGGCGACGTCATCTCGCAGAGCTTCGGCGCCACCGAGAACACCTTCCCGGGCTACGACAAGGGCGACTTCAAGTCGCTGACCGACCTGCGCTACGCCTTCAAGGCCGCCGCCGACCGCAACGTCACGGTGCTCGCCGCCTCCGGCGACAACGGCGCCACCGACTCGCAGACCAACGGCACCGACCTGTACCCGTTCAAGGTCAACTCCTGGCCGTCCTCGGACCCGCTGGTCACCTCCATCGGCGGCACCCAGCTGACCCTGGACGACAACGGCAAGCGCACCGCGGCCGACAAGGTGTGGCACGACAAGTCCGGCGCCGGCGGCGGCGGCGTGTCCGGCATCTTCTCCCGCCCGTGGTACCAGGCCGGCGTCTCCGACGTCACCGGCAACCACCGCGGCACCCCGGACATCAGCATGAGCGCCGCCGTCGACGGCGCCGCCTGGACCTACGAGTCCTACGACCCGACCGCGGTCGGCTGGCACCTCACCGGCGGCACCAGCGAGGCCACCCCGCTGTTCTCGGGCATCGTCGCGCTGGCCGACCAGCTCGCCGGCCACCGCCTCGGCCAGCTCAACCCGAGCCTGTACGGCCTGAGCCTGCTGCCGAGCAAGTGGAGCGGCATCGTCGACGTCAAGGACGGCGACAACGGCTGGGGCGGCGTCACCGGCTACAACGCCGTCGAGGGCTACGACCTCGCGAGCGGCCTCGGCACCATCGACGGAGCCAAGTTCGTCCACGCGATCGCGGGCGACGTGCAGTTCGACGACAACAGCCAGGGCAACGAGCAGTAAGCGGTGAGGCAGTAAGCAGTCGGTCAGGACGCGGAGCCTGACAGCTGACAAGTAACAGCGAACGGATAACAGATTTCAACATCTGTTATCCGTTCGCTGTTTTCTGTTATCTGTTACCTGTCTTCTGTTCGCTGTTCGGTGTTCGCGGCCTGCCGTCCCCCCTCGGCGGCCCGCCGAGGGGGGACGAGGGCGACCGGCCCGACCGTCAGCCCTGGTCGGCCACCACCGGTGCAGCGGCGGCGAGTTGGGCCAGGTAGCGCTCGGCTGCACGGAGCTTGCGGTTGTCCGGGCCCGGGAGGAAGGCCCGCAGCTCGATGATCTCCGGGGCGATCCGGATCGCCTCCGCCCGGTCGGCGATCGAACGCCAGCAGGCCTCGGCGTTGGTGGCCGCCCGCTGGGTCTCCTGGTGGTCGGCGCCCTGCGAGCGGAGCAGCGTCAGGGCGACCTCGCGGTAGATGCCGGCCGCCTCCGCGGTCCGGCCGGCGAGCCGGCACACGTGGGCGCGCACCTGGCGCACCTGGAGGACCGGCTCGGAGACGGCCCCGTGCTCGGCGATCGCCTCCAGTTCGAGGGCGAAGGCGAGGTCGGTGGCGGCGGCGTGGTCCCCGGCGTCGGCACTGCGGACGATCCGTCCGATCACCTCGCGGTAGTCCTCGCGCGGCGCGTTGGCGGCCGGTGCCTCGGCCGGGGCGGGCGGCTGGTCGGCCGGTGCCTCGGCAGCCGGCACCGCGTCGGTCGGAACCTCGGCGGCCGGTTCCACGTCCGTCGGGGAGACGTCGGCCGGGACGGCATCGGTCGGCACCGCGTCCTGCGGGGCCTCGGCCGTCGGACCGCTCTCGTCCGGGACGGCGTCCCGGGGCTCCTCGACCGGCTCGACTGTCTCGGTGGGCTCGGTGGGCTCGGTGGGCTCGGTGGGCTCGCCAACCCCCGTGGCACCAACGGCGGTTCCGGCTGCCTCGACCGGCTCCGCGTCCTCCGGCCGGGCCTTGCGCAGCGTGACGCCCGCCGCCGAGGCCTCCTCCGCCGACGACGCGGCATCGGCCGCGGCCGTGGCCGTGACCGCCGCCCCGGCGGGCTTGTGCAGACTCACCCCCGAAGCCGTGTCAGCGGGCTGCTCGCCCGCCTTGCGCAGGCTGACCGGGCGGGACGGACGGGGCGGGGTCGGCGGCACTCCGGGCTTGACCAGGCTCACCGGCCCGCCGACGGGCGTGACGGGCAGTGGGGCGGGCGCCACCGGTGCCCGCCCGGCCACGGCGTCCTGCGGCTCCGCCTGCCGCGGCAGCGGCAGCGGCAGCGGTGCCACGGCGGGCAGCGGTAGCGGCAGTTCGGACGGCACCGCGTCCGCGACGGGCAGCGCCTCCGGCAGCGGCAGCACGACGTCCGCCACCGGGGCCTCGCCCCGGCGGGCGGTGTTGCGGAAGACCGGGCGGTCCGGGGTGTGGGTGGCCAGGATGACCACGTCCGGCCGCAGCACCGAGTACACCTGCTGGCGCAGCTGCTCGGGGGCGAGCACCTCGCCCGCGCCCGGGCGGCCGCCGTGCAGCGCCTCGATCAGGGCGCGGGTGAAGGTGCCGATCTGCTCCGGGTCCGGGCTGACGACCGCCCACAGCGGGATGCCCTCGGTGAGCGGCGAGACGGTGCCCTGGAGGTAGGGCCAGGCGTTCTGGTCGGCGCTCAGGTCGGCGATGACCAGGGTCTGCCACTCGGCCGGACGGTGGCTCAGTTCGGCGGCGATCGCCTGCCAGGGCAGGCCGTCCTGCCTGGCGTCGCGCAGGGTGAGCTGGAGCTGCCCGCCGCGCTTGTCGGCCACCACGTGCCCGCCCAGGTGGACCAGCAGCGGGCCCGGGTGGCGGGAGGCGGCGCGCAGGTGGGCGAGGACGGTGTGCGGATCGCTGGCGCCGGGGAGGTGGACGGCGTCCACCGCGTCCGCGGCGAGCAGCACCTGCGGCGACACGGCCGCGAGCATCGCGGACAGCACCGGTGCCTGGGCGGGACCGCCCCGGCCCCAGGTGCGGCGGCCGGAGTTGCCGTAACCGCCCTCGATCACCAGGATCCGGCCGCGCGGCGCCGCACCGAGCCCACCCGGGGCCGACGGGGCCGCCGGAGCCGCCGGCACCGCAGCCGCGGACGGCGCCGGTGCCTGGGGCTGAACCTGGGGCTGGGCCCCCGCGGCGGGCAGGCCGGTGAGGGTCCATCCGGTGGGCGCGACCGGCGGCGCGGGCGGCACCGGGGCGGTGAACGCCGCGGGCGGCAGCGGGGGCGCGGGCGGCGGCTCGTACAGTGCGGCGGGTCCGGGCGGGTGCTCCTCGGGCCGCCCTGCGCGCTGCTGCGGCGGTACGGCGTCCCAGGGGCCCGAGTCCGCAGACGGCTCGGGACCTCCGGAAACAGCAGTCGTCTCCGCCATCTTCTGGTCACCGCCCCGCCCCGCCGCGTCCGCGGCGTCTGATGCCCTTGCCTTCGTGGTGCCAGCCACCACGTCCCGTGCGCGCCACCCTACGAGATCCCGGCACACCCGAGCCAGGCCGGGTGGCCGATCGGCGTGCCACGGCGCGGGCACCGGCCACTATCGTGCCGTCATGACCGATCCGGGGCTCCCCCTGCTGTTCCTCGACGTCGACGGGCCCCTGATCCCCTTCGGCGCCCCGCCGCCCGGCGGCTACCCCACCTACCCGGGCCCGGGCGCGGGCCCGTCCGGCAACCCGCTGGTGGCCCGGGTCGACCCGGGGCTCGGGCCCCGACTGCTCGCCCTGCCCTGCCAACTGGTCTGGTCCACCACCTGGTTGACGGACGCAAACGCCTGCCTCGCGCCCCGGCTGGGTCTGCCCCGGCTGCCGTACGTGGACTGGCCGGACACCGACCTGCCGGGTGACGGCAGCACCCTGCACGCCCAACTGCACTGGAAGACGAGCACCTTGGTCGCCTGGGCGGCCGGACGCCGGTTCGTCTGTGTGGACGACGAGATCACCCCGGCCGACCGGCGCTGGGTCGAGGCCAACTCCCCGGCCGCCGCGCTGCTCCACCGCGTCGACCCCCGAGTCGGCCTCACCGAGGCCGACTTCACCACCGTCGACACCTGGCTGCACGCCACCTGACCGCGCTCCGCCTGACCGCACGCCCCCGCCACGACCGACACCGACCGGCCGGACCCGGTGGATCGGGTACGGCCGGTCGGACATCCGGGCGGCCTCGCCTGCTCGGGAACCGTCGACTCAGGACCGGCGGCTCAGGAACCGTCGACTCAGGACCCGGCGAGCAGGTCCCGCAGCAGGGCGACCGTGTCGGCGTCCAGGTCCCGGCCGGTGCGACGGCTCAGTGCGTCGAGGCGGTTGACCGCGCGCAGCAACTGGTCCCGCGCGCCGGCCGACGCGTAGGCGTAGAAGAGGTCCCGGTGCAGGAGTTCGACGTCCGGGGCGACGGCGAGGCCGCGGAAGACGGCGGCCTCGGCGCTGCGGTGGTCGCCGTACTGGAGGCGGCGGGCGGCGAGTTCGTGGGCGGTGTCCACGATCGCGGCGATCATGTCCTGGCGCTCGGCCTCGGCCCAGCCGTAGGAGGCCGGCGGCGCCTCGGCGAACGGGGCACCGCGGACCAGCGCCAGGGCGTGGGCGAGGGCGGCGTCGGCGGTGGCACTGGTGCTGCGCATGCCGCGCCGGTAGAGACTGCGGAACTCGTCCCAGTCGCAGGTGACGACGGGGGCGAAGGAGTAGCCCTCGGTGGTGTCGGTGGGCAGGTGGGCACGGCCGTCCGGCGTGCTGCCGAACCAGGCCGCCAGGTCGGCGAGTTTGGCCGGCAGCGGGCTCCTGGCGTCGGCCGCGGTGGGGTGCGGGTCGAGGTGGGCGGCGCCCGGGTGCAGGTCGTGGTCGAGCGCGTGGTGGTCGGCGCCCGGCCGCAGCGCGAGGTAGACGGCGAGTTCGGTGAGCCGGGGCAGCGCCCCGGGTTCGACGGCGCCGGGGGTGCCCGCGACGTCGACCGGGCCGAGCAGCCGGATCCGGGGGGCGTTGCGCGGGGTGTGCGCCTCCGGGGAGCGCAGGATGGCGAGCAGGTCGTCGCTGTCGCTGCGGCCGGACGTGGTCCGGGCGACGGGCGCGACGGCGGCCGGGCCGGGCTCGACCGTGGCCGGCGCCGTACTGGCGGAGCCGCCCTCTCGGCCGCGGCCAGGACCACCCTCGGGACCGGGGGCGGCCCCGGGGACGACCCTGGGGGCGGGGGCGGGACCGACGCCGGGTTCCGGCCGGGCCGGGACGCGCGGGTCGACGCCGGTGGGCGCGGGCGCGCTCTGGTGCGTCGGCACCGGCTCGGCGGGTGACGCGGGCGACACGGGCGAGGCGGGCGAGGCAGGCACGACGGGCGCAGCGGGCACGACGGGCGCCTGCGGGGCCACGGGCCGCACCGGCTGGACGGGGAGCACCGGCACCGAGGCCTCGGCCGGGCCGTCCACCGCCGTCGACTCCGCAGGCCCGGCGGGCCCGGCGGGCCCGACCGGCGCCTCGGCGGGCTCCGCGAATTCCGGGGATTCTGCGGACTCCCCGGACTCCCCCGGCCCGCCCGGCAACCGCAGGTCGCGGGTGGCCTCGTCGGCGGGCTGCTCCGTCCCGGTGGCCGCCTGCCGCCCCTGCCCGTTGACGGCGAAGCGCGCCGGACCGGGCGGCGTGGGAGCAGGGACGGCGGCGGGCGCGGTCGCAGGAGCGGGCGCGACCGGGTCGGTCCCGGCGAACGGGCTGGCGCCGGTCCCGATGACCCGGGTCAGCAGCCGGGGCCCGGCCGCCGCCCCCGCGTCCTCCTCGGCCGCCGCCCCCGGGGCGCCGACGGCGGCCAGCACCGGTACGGCGAGCGGGAGTTCGGTGGTGTCGGTGTCCTCGTCCGGGTCGAGGCCGGGACCGTCCAGGGTCCAGGCGGGTGCCGGGTGCTGGGTGGTGTCGTCGGCGGCCCGGAGCAGTTCGGCGACCTGGTCGTACTGGTGGTCGTCCAGCCGCTGGAGTTCGACGCTCAGGTGCAGGCCGGGGACGGCGGCCTGGCCGGTGGTCGGCAGGGTCCAGCGGGCGACCGGTCCGGTGCCGCGCTCGGGGGCCCGGGTGATGACGGCGACGCAGGTGCGCGGGCGGGCGTCCAGCAGGCGGCCGAGCTCGGCCGGGGTGTCCCCGCCGGGCTGCTGGGCGCAGAGCACGATCTCCGGCACCCAGGACTCGTCCGCCTGGCCCCGGCTGCGGGCTTCGCGCGGGCTGGTGGCCTCGGCCGCGACCAGGGTGGCGCGGGCCTTGGCGGTGCGCGGGCCGAGCGCGGCGAGCGCCGCCTCCAGGGTGGGGTGGCGGTGGACCCGCTCGGCGGCCGGTCCGGTGATCGGCACCTCCTCGGCGAGGTCCACCAGGTGCAGGTGGAGCCGGTCGGCCAGCGGGCTGTGGGCGAGCTCGATGGCGAGGGTGCGCAGCACGGCGCGGGCGTCGTCGGGGTGCCCGGACAGGTGGAGCAGCCGGACGGCCTCCAGGTCGGCGAGGACCACCGAGCCGTCGGGCGAGGTGCCGAGGGTGACCAGCGCGGGGTAGGGCGCGGGGGTCTTGCGGGCCTGGGCCGGGCTCAGCAGGTCGGAGGACTCCTCGCTGCACCACCAGACGTTGGCGGCGTGCGCGGCGCGGAACGGCGCGATCGGGGTGGCCGGGCCGGACAGGTGCAGCTCGATGGTGTGGTCAGGGGTGATCCGGGCCGCCACGATCGCGGGCAGCCGCTTGCCCCCGCGGGTGGTGTGGCGGGCCAGGGTCCGCAGCGAGCGGTCGAGCAGCTCCAGGCCGGCCTGGTCCTGGCGGACCATCAGTTCGTTCTCGAAGGCGGCGGCCTCGGCCTCGGGCATCGCGATGCGGTGGCCGGGGCGGCGGCCGCGCTGCTGGGTGCCGCGCTTGTAGGCGACGGTGCCGACCATGACGGCGGCGAGCAGCACGCCCACGGTGGACGCGGCGAGGGCGACGCTGTAGTCGTCGCTGGGTGCCGGGGAGGCGTGCGCGGCGGGAGCGGGTGCGGGCGCGCGGTCGGGGGCGTGGGTCGGCGCCGGGGACTGGGTGGCCGGCGCGGGCTGGGGCGTGGCGGCGGGGGCGGGCGTCTGCCCGGCTCCCGCTCCGGCCCCGGCCCCGGAACCAGAACCCGCAGGCGCTGGTGCAGGCGTGGACGCGGGCGCGGGCGTCTGCCCGGGCGCCGGTGCGGCCGCTCCGGGCACGGTGAGCACCATCCCCGGCTCCAGCACGTCCGGGTCGGTCAGCCGTTCCCCGTCCGGCGCCTGGACACCCTTGTTGGCCTCGAACAGCTTCGGCCAGGCCTCGGCGTCCCCCAGCTCCCGCTGGGCGATGGCCGACAGGCTGTCCCCGGACCGGACGGTCACCGTCTTCTGCCCGCCCGCCTCCGGCTCCGTCCCGGCCTGTGGCACCTGCGCCGCGGCGGCCGTGGCCGAGGCCGAGGAGTCACCCGGCGAGGAGTCACCGGCCGAAGGGGCCTGGCCCGGCCCGGAGGACTGGGCGGGCGCCGGGGCCTTCGCCTCGTCCGGCTTGGCGTCCGTCGGCATCAGCAGCTGCCAGCCGGGCTGGATCGGCCGCTCCGCGTCGAAGCGGGTGCCCGAATCGCCCATCACCCGGCCTTCGTTGAGCTTGGCGATCTCCACCCAGCGCTCCCCGGAGCCCAGTTGGCGCTCCGCGATGGACCACAGGCTGTCGGCCGGGCGGCTGTCCCGCACGGTGTAGGTGGGCTGCTGGTCCGCCGACTGGACGGGCGCCGCGGCGGGTTGCGCGGCGGGCAGTGCGGCCCGGTGCACGCCCGGGGTCAACTGCGCCTGGGCGGAAGGGCCCTGGGTGAGTTCGGGCACCGCGGCGAAGGCCGAACCGGCCACCGGCAGCAGCGCCAGCACCGAGCCGACCAGCCCGGCCGCCATCCGCTGGCTCCAGCCGAAGGCCGGGATCCGGCGGGCGATCCGGCCACGCAGCTGGGCGGGGACCTCCAGCAGGACGGAGAGCGCGAAGCACGCCCAGGCCAGCCAGCCGACCACCACCAGCAGCCAGAGGAACAGCCGCCCGTCGTCCGGACTGGTGAGCGCCTCGCCCACCCCGCCGGAGGCGACCTCGCCCATCGAGGCGACCGCCCGGGTGCCGTACAGCAGCAGGGCGGGCACGCCGAACAGCAGGGCGAGCAGGGTGACCAGGGCGGCGAGCCCGGCGAGCACCGCGCCGCCGCGGCCGGGTCGGCGGCGCCCGGGGCGGGCGTGCCCCCTCACCGTCGGCTTGCCGCCCTTCCGGGTTCCGCCGTTCCCGGTTCCGCCCGGGCCGGTGCCGGCCCCAACCGTACGGGCCTGGGCGGTACGGGCCTGGGCGGTACGGGCCTGGTCCTTGGCACGTGGCGCGGCCATCAGTGGGTCTCCGCTTTCTCGACTCCGTGGACGAGGGTCGCACTGCCCTTGCCCGTTACCTTCCGCTCCCCGAGGGCGCCCAGCAGGACCGGCCGGTAGTCGGCCCGCACGGTGACGGTGACGACCCTGTCGTCGTCGGAGAAGACGACCTCGTCCACCTTCAGGCCGTACCGGTCGAGGTAGATCCCGGCGGCCTGCCGGACGTAGTCCTGGCGGACCTTGAAGCCCTTCCCCTGCAACACGTCCGCCTGGTCGAGCTGCTGGCCGCCGACCCGCGCGGCCTCCTGGGCGTAGGCGTCGGTGCGTTCGGCGACCCGCAGGCGGCCGCCCGCGTCGATCACCAACGCGATGACGAGCACCAGGTAGGCGGCGCAGATCGCCACGAAGAGGGCGACCGCGCCCCGGTCGGACCGCCGCCCGGCCGTACGCCGTCGGCGGTCCCGCAGCCCGCTCAGCACCCGCACCCTCTCCCCCCGATCCACACGGTGTCTCCCCACCGGCTCCCCACCGGGCGCCCCTCGGTGTCGTTGCGTCATCCCCCGAGCGCTCTCCGCTTGCGTCTCCCCCGCGCGGGCCGTCCCCAATCCCCCGGCCGCGCCCGTTGCGGCCCGCGCGCCGCCGCCTGCCGTCGTCATGTGCCGCGGTAGCGGTCCATCACCGAGGTGAACTCCCCGACGAGGTGCTTCGTCACGGGCAGCCCGGACGGTCCGCCGAGCAGGTCGGCGAGTTCGACGTCGCAGGTCACGGTGACCGTCACGGCCACCACCCGGCCGCCCGGCAGGTCCATCGGCGCCTCGGACACCTGGACGTCCGAGGTGCGGCAGGACACGCCCTGCTGGCGCAGCGTCGCGAGCGCGGATTCCTTGGCGGGCCCGTCCACCCCGGCGACGCTGCGCTGGAGCGAGCCGGTCCGGGCCCCGACCCGGGCCGCGGCCTCGACCGTGCCGGCCGCGGTCTGCACCCGCCCGGCGGCGATCGCGAGCAGCACCAGTCCGACCACGCCGGGTACCACGATCGCGGCCTCGATCGCGATCCCGCCCCGGTCCGGCCGCCTCGGCCTCCGCAGCCGCCCGCGCCACCCCGGCCGCGCCGCCCGCCCCGGCCGTCCCGACCGGTCGGCACCGGCCCGCGCCGACCGCCTCACGGCTTCACCACCGGGGGGACGAAGCGCTCGCGCGGCGCCTCGGCGAACTGCCGGACGGTGGGCCCGGTGAGCCCGGGGATCAGCAGCGGCGGCGTCAGCTCCACGGTCACCTTGATGGTGTCGTCCGAACTGCCGTCCGTCCCCACCTGGTACGCGTGCACGCCCTGCCGGTCCAGGAAGTCCCGGGCCTGCCGCGCGGCGGCCTCGGTCGCCGCCGACGCCGTCGCGTTGCCCTGCACCCGGCCGGCGTCCACGCCCTCCCGGGCGGCGGTGAGCGCGACCTGCCGGTCGTACCAGATCAACGCGGCCTGGACGACCAGCAGCAGGAGCAGCAGGACGACCGGGAAGACGATGGCCAGACTGATGCTCATCGATCCCCGGTCGCCCCGACGGCGGAGCGGACGACGACGGACCCGGATCACTTGGTGGCGCCCCCCGCGCCGCCCGCGGCGCCACCGCCGGGCAGGTTCGGGTCCTGCTCGACCCTGGTGACCACCTTGTCCTTCAACAGGTACAGCGCGGTCGCGACGGCCCCGGCGACGAACACCAACGCGATGATGGCGAGGGCGAGTTCGATGCTGATGGCGCCGCGGTCGCCGCGTGCCCGGGCGGCCCGCAGCCGGCCCGTCCGCAGCGTGAACAGCAGCAGGGCGAACTGCACGGGCAGCAGGACGGGCCGCAGGACGGGCCGCAGCACCCGGCCTGCCAGCTGGGCGAGTCGTACGGTCATCGGGGTCTCCCGGGGTGTGGTGTGTGGTGTCAGCTGCTCGGTCGGGAACGTCACGGGAAGGTCAGTTGAGCATCTGGTGGAGTGCGGGGAAGACGATCAGGACGGTCATCAGCAGGGTCAGGGCGGCGCCCGGCGCGACCATCCGCTCGCTGTCGGCGTTGGCCCGGGCCAGGTCCTCGGCGAGCAGTTCGCCGCGCAGGCCCTTGGCCCGGGCCCGCAGGGTGTCGTACACGGCGGCGCCGTCGGTGCCGGACAGCCGCATGATGTCGGCCACGTCCTGGAGCGGGGTGAGGCCCAACTCCTCGGCCAGCGCGTCCAGTCCGGCCCACGGCGGGAGCCGGTCGGTGGCCGCGCGCTCCAGCGCGTCGCGGATCCGCCGGAACACCACGCCCTGCCCGACCGAGGCCGCCCGGCGCAGCGCCTCGGCGGGGCCGCAGTCGGCGGCCCGCTCCATCGCGACGAGTTCCAGGTAGGCGGCGATGCCGTGCAGGTACTCGGTGCGGGCCTCCTTGGCCTCGCCGCGCACCACGCCGTCCGGGACGAACCACAGCAGCCCGGCCAGCAGCGGCCCGGCGACGAGCGGCAGCGCGAACGGCAGGCCGACGTCCATCAGCACGGCCATCGCGCCCAGGTAGGCGGGCAGCAGCAGGCCGAGCGCGGCGAACAGCAGCTTGTGCACCATGAAGCGGGCCGGGGTGCGGCCGATCAGGGCGAGTTCGCGGCGCGGGATCGTCACCCCGCGCAGGGTGAGCGAGCGCTCGCCGATCCGGTCGTACCAGCGCGGCCGTTCGTCCGGGTCCGGTTCGCGGTCGGCCGGGGTGCGGTGCAGCCGGTCCAGCGCCTGGCGCAGGTCCGGTGGCGCGGGGCGCAGTTCGGCGACCAGCAGGGCGAGGCCGCCGGCCGCGACGGCGCCGGCCAGCACGGACCAGGGGGAGATCACCGGACCTCCCCGAGCCGCTCGGCCGGCTCCGGCGCGGACCCGCGCAGCCGGCGCCCGCTCCTGCTGCGCCGGTCCGGGGCGAGCAGCCGGGGCACCGGCGGGTGCGCGGCCAGGGCCCGCATCCAGGCGATGATCGCGACGAACAGGGCGGCGACCACGGCCAGCACGATCTGGCCGAGGAAGGTCCCGTACGGGCGGGTGTACTCGCTGTTGAAGGAGCCGATCGTGACGACCAGCACGATGATGCCGACCAGCCAGCGGATGGTGGTGCGGTGCTTGGCCCGGTCGGCCTCGATGGCGCGGCGCTGGCGGACCTCCTCGCGCACCGACTCGGCCATGTCGGAGAGCGTCCGGGCCAGCCCCGGGCCGCTGTCCCCGGCCCGCAGCACCAGGGCGGCGAGCACCTTGTCGGCGGTGGCGTCGGCCAGGCTGTCGGCGAAGGCGTGCAGCGCCTCCTCGGGCCGCCAGCGGGCCTGCAGCCGGGCGGCCAGTTCGCCGATCTCCTCCTCCAGGGCGGCGGGGGCGGTGCGGCGGCTGGTGACGATCGCCTGGTTGAGGCCGACCCCGAGCAGCAGCACGTCGGCGATCCGCTGGGTCCACTCGGAGAGCGCCTCCAGCCGCTCGATCCGGTGGGTGTCCGGGCGGGTGGTGTCGAACAGCCAGGGCAGGCCGAAGACCGCCAGCGGCACCAGCAGCGCGGTCAGCGGGATGCGGGTGAACAGCCAGGCCAGCGGGGCGCCGACGAGGGCCAGCGGCAGCTGGATCCGGCGCAGCCGCACCATCCGCAGCGAGGCGCTGCCGGGGGCGCCGTACCAGAACACGTGGGCGCGGCCCGCCAGCGGGTTGTCCCGGCCGGCCGGCTCGTCCTCGTCGGCGGGTTCGCTGCCGCGCGCCCAGGCCACCAGGGCGACCAGGCCGCCCGCGAGCGCCAGCCCGCACAGGGCGAAGAGCAGCATCATCGCGGGCCACCGCCGATCCGCAGCTGGAGCGGGGCGGCCCAACTCCCGTACCGGGAGCCGAGCAGCGAGGCGTCGAAGCCGGCCCGGCGCAGGTCGTCCAGGCACTGCGGCGGGGTGTGCGGGACGGCCCGCGGCTCGCCGAGGTCCGGCCGGGGGCCGAACACGGTGTTCAGCGCGGGCCGGCCGCTCTCGCCGAGGCCGGTGACCTCCAGGACGTGGGAGACGAAGCGGTGCCGGCGGCCGCCGACGGCGGTCTCGTCGACCATGGAGACGTGCACGATGAGGTCCAGGGCGTTGGCGGTGAGCCGGTAGGCGAGCGCGTCGGTCATGTGCGAGCCGTACTCGAGGCAGAGTTCGGCGATGCGGTCGACGACCATGTGCGGGCCGCGGGCGTGCAGGGTGCACATCGAGCCGCCCTCGCCGTTGGTCATCACCCGCAGCATCGGGACGACCTCGCCGGAGCGGACCTCGCCGACGATGATCCGGGAGAGGGTCATCCGCAGCGCGGCCGGGATGAGGTCGCCGATCGTCAACTCCCCGGCCAGGCGGCCCTCGACGCGCTCACCGTTGCCCTCCCGGGCCTCCATCGGGACGACCTGGCGCAGGTGGCCGAGGGTGTGCAGCCAGAGCTCGAACTCCGACTCCAGGGTGCCGATCCGCTCGTCCGGCGGGATCTCGGCGGCCATCGCGCGCAGCAGGCTGGTCTTGCCGACGCCCTGGGTGCCGGTGATCATCACGTTCTTCCGGGCCCGGATCGCGGCGGCCAGGAAGGCGGCCAAGGTCCCGTCCAGGGTGCCGAGTTCGACCATCTCGGGGAGTGTCGCGGAGGCCACCCGGTGACGACGGATCGCCACGTACGGGCGGGGCGTCACCTCGGTCAGCGCCTGGAGGCGCATGCCGCCCTCCAGGCGCAGGGCGAGGGTGGGGCTGGCGGTGGACAGGCTGCGCTCGCCACCGCCGTGCTGGCGGGCCAGGTCCTGGAGCAGTTCGACGAGTTCGGCGTCGCTGTCGGCCACCGGCGGTACCTGGCGCAGGGGTTGGTGCACCTTGGAGACCCATACGTCGTCGCAGCCGTTGACCAGGATGTTCTCGATCTCCGGGTCGTCCAGGTAGGGCTGCAGCCGGCCGGCCCGGAACAGCAGGTCGAAGACGGCCTCGGCGAGGGCGCGGTCCTGCTCCCGGGTGGGCGGGATGCCGTGGGTCTGGGCGTACGCGTCGGACCAGCGGGCGACCGCCTCCTCGATCAGCGCACGGCCGCGCTGCCGGCGGGTGGCCCGGTCCGGCTCGGCCCCGGAGGTGGTGGTCAACCGGGTGATCTGCTGGTGCAGTTCGGCCGCGACCTGGCGCTTGAGCTCGCGCGCGACCTGGGTGTCGACGGCCGGCCGGGTGGCGCTGCCGCGCACGTCCAGCGAGGGCAGCTGGGCGGGCACGGCGGTCGGCCCGGCGGCGGCGCCGCCGCCCGGGACGGCCGGCCCCTGGGTCGCGGACTGCGGCAGCCCGGGCTGGGGCGCGACGGGGCCCGGCCGGTACGCCTGCGGCGGCGGTGCGGCGGCCGGGACGGGCGCGGCCCAGGGCAGGGCGGCCGGGTCGGCCGTCGGGTGCTGGTGCAGGGGGCTACCGCGCACGGAGCACCTCCCCGGGGTCGTAGGGGTGGCGGTCGTCGGTCCGCCGGTCGGTCACGGTCGGCTGCTGGAGCTGGTAGGGGCCGTCCTCCTCGCCGGCCGGCCCGGCGGCCCCCTGGACGTGCGCCGGGAACGGCGCCGGGGCGGCCGGCTGCGGCGCCAGCCCGGCGAGCGGCGCGACCGGGCCGGTGACGATCACCGGCGGGGCGTACGAAGGCGGTTCCGCCTCACCGGGGACGGGCCCGGGGGCCGCCTGGCCGTACCCGGGCCGGCCGTGGCCGGACTGCGGGTGGGTGGGCTGCTGGTAGCCGGGCTGCGGGTGGCCGGGCTGGGCCTGCCCCTGGTACGTCCGGTCCGGGTACACCTGCTGCCCGTACCCGGTCTGCCCGTACGGGCTCGGCGCGGGCATCACGGGCGCGGGCGGCGTCGGCGCGGGCGGCACCGGCGTCGGCGCCACCGGCGCGGCCGGCCCGCCGGTCGCGGTA
Source organism: Kitasatospora sp. NPDC059146 (assembly GCF_042786665.1). Classification (NCBI taxonomy): domain Bacteria; kingdom Bacillati; phylum Actinomycetota; class Actinomycetes; order Kitasatosporales; family Streptomycetaceae; genus Kitasatospora; species Kitasatospora sp. NPDC059146. The sequence goes on from NZ_JBHZCY010000033.1 coordinate 40,714, forward strand.
CCGGTCGCCGCGGGCCCGCCCGGCGCCGCGCCCAGGGCGGGCGCCGGTGCGGCCGCCGGGCTCGCGGTGGGCGCGAGCCGCTGCCGCCGTCGGCGGACCAGCAGCTGCACCTCGTCCGCCGCCGACCGCGCCGTGCGCATCAGCTCCGAGCGGATGAACCGCCGGTCGGTGGTGTCCCCGCCGTCGGAGAGCACCCGGGCGGTGCGGGGGGCGTGCGGCAGCTCGCCGAGCACCGGCAGGCCGAACTCGCGGGAGACCTCGGCGCCCGAGTACGGCCCCTCGGAGACCAGCAGCAGTCCGAGCGCGTCCGTCCCGGTCCCGGCGGCGGCGAGGTCCTCGCCGAGCGCGGCGAGCCGCGGCCGGGCGGCGCTCAGCCCGCGCAGCGTGCTGCGGACCGTCACCGCCACCACGTCGGCCCGGCGGGCCAGCACCGCGCCGGCCCCGGTGGCGCCGGAGCGGCCGAGGTCGACGATGACGTCGTAGCCCTGCTGCTCGATGCCGTGCAGCAGTTCGGCGAGCGGCTCCCAGGTGTAGGTGAGGCCGGAGGCCTGGACCGGGTCGGTGAGGCCGGGCAGCAGCAGCCGCTCGGCGTCGCCCTCGGGCGAGAGGTCGATGAGCTGTTCCCAGATGGTCTGGGCGAGCAGTCCGCGCCGGTCGGCGACGGCCAGGTTGCGCAGCCCGTACACCGCCTCGACCCGGCCCTCCAGGGCGCCGGCCAGCACCGCGCCGCCGTCCGGGTCGGCCTCGACCAGCAGGATCCGGCGGCCGGGCTGGAGCGGCCAGGCGAGCAGCAGTGCCAGGGCGGTGGTGGTCGCCCCGGGCGCGCCCGGGCCGCCGACCACCGCGATCACCGCCATCAGGCGCCACCCGCCCCGGCCGGGGTCGAGGGCCCGCCGCCGCCCGTGGGGGCCGCGCCGCCGGGGGGCGTCGTGCCCGAGGGTGCGGCGCCGGTGGGGGCCGCGCCGGAGGGGGCGGTCGAGGGTGAGGCCGGGGCGCCGCCGTCCGCGGCCGCGCGCGGGGCCAGCAGTACCTGGATCCGTCCGCCGGCCACCCACTGCGCCAGCCGCGGCCCGTCCGCCGTGCCGACCGCCACGTCGACCACCTGGCTGCCGTCGGTGTCCACCCGGCCGACGGTGATGACCGTCGCAGCCAGCGAGTCGGGCCGGCCGTTGTCGGGGGTGTTGACCACGACGATCTGCACCCCGGGCTGGAGCCGGCTGGCGGGCAGCTGGGTGCGCTTGGCCGACACCCCGACCACGATCTGCCCCGGCTGCACGGTCAGGCCCCGCGCGAGGTCCGAACCGGTCAGCATGGCACCGCGCTTGAGGTCGGTGGCGGCCCGCAGGCCGACCGCCCTGGCCCGGTCCTGGGCGGAGACCGGCCGCAGCGCCGGGTCGCCCGCGATCCGGGCCACCACCAGGTCGTCGTCGGTGATGACCTGCCCCCAGGGCACGTCCCGGGCGAGCGCCAGCACCGCGACCCGCTGACCGGTGCTGTTGTAGAGGACGGCGCCGCCGAGCCCGCCGGCCGCGATCAGCGCGACCGCCATGGCGAGCACCGCGGGGCGCCGGCGCCGGGCCCGCAGGGTGCGGCCGGGCGCGTGCGGCGTGGCCCGGCCCTGTTCCTGCTGCTCCGGTACCGCCACGGACACCGCGGCGCCCGCCGGCGTGCCGGACCCCGGCGTCGCGAATGTACGGTTCTCCACCGGGTTCCGCCCTTCCCTCGTTCGCTCTTCTGCTCGTCAGTGGCCGAACGGCCCTTGTGGTGCCGTCAGTTGAGGACCTGCACCTCGGCGACCTTGAGCGCGAGGTCCGCTCCGCGCGGCATGTCGATGTCGAAGGTCTTCGCCTGCGGCCCGGTGATCACCACATGGGCCCGCCAGTGCGCGGTCACGGTGCCGGTGAAGACACCGCCCTTGCGGGTGCCCGAGCCGGCCGCGAACTCGTAGCCGCAGTCGGGGGACTTCGCGTCCTTGTAGACGGGGTCGTACGGTGTCCCGGCCGTGGCGCAGTCCACCGTCATCCCCTGGCCGAAGTCCCAGGTCATGCCGTCCAGTTGCGCGGTGACGGTGACGGAGGCGCCCGGCACCGTGAGCGAACTCGGCTTGGGCGCCACCATTCCCTCGGCCCAGAGCCAGACCGGCGCCTTCACCACCGCGGTCTCCTTGGGCGCGAGGCCCGCCTTCGGCGCCGGGAAGACCATCCGGTCGGCGAGCAGCTTCGCCTGGACGGTCAGGTTGATCACCGGGGTCGCACCCGCCGCGTTGCTCACGAACTGGGTCTGCAGGCCGTCCTGCCCGCCGGCGGTCTGCGGGCAGACCTTGGAGTAGACCGTTCCCTCCGAGGGCTTGTGGCCCTCCCAGGCCTTGTCGCCCTCGGCCGGCTGCTGGTCCAGGGGCCGGAAGTAGCACCCGACGTCGCTGTTGAAGTAGCCGCGCTCCGGGTCGTAACAGGCCCACTGGGTGTCGTGGTAGCTGCACAACTGCGGCCCGCCGCCCCCGGTGTCGCCCCCGCCCTGCGAGGTTCCGGGCGTGCTGGTGCTGCTGCCGCCGGTGCCGGTGTGCGAGCAGATCACGTTCAGGGAACAGTTATCCGCCCCGGTGCCCGGTGGTTCGTCCGCCGTCGCCGTCACCGCCGAGGACAACAGCAGTCCGGCGGACAACGAAGCGACGACCGCGAACCGTCGGGCCGGTTTCCTTGCGTTCAGCATGTCCGGTCCACCTCCCGCTTGAAGTCGTAGATCAGCCAGTGCGCTTGGAACCATCGCAGGGACGCGGTCGCGGCATAGCGGTTCAGTCGGCCGACCGGATCCTTCGCGGTACGGGTGACGGCATCGACGCTGTGCCAGTCCGAGAGGTCGACGCAGTCCTCGATCACGGCGGTCTGCGGATCGGCATTCAGGTCGACGGCCTTCACCACCGCCGAATTCCGCGGCATTCCGGTCATCACCAGTTTGGCGTCGTGGAGTTGACGGAGGTCGACCAGGGCGTCGGACAGGGCCCGACCGGAGGAGTACGCCTCGAACGCGGAACCGTCCGAATCCGTACGCCCGTAGGCCGTGGCCTGCGCCTGCCACCAGTCCTGATACGTCCTCAGGGCCAGCCGCCCCCGGGCCCCTTCCGGCCCGTCGGTCGGCGCGATCGCGCCGTTTGCCGGACCACCCGAAGGAGTTAACGGGTTCACTCCCGCAACCGTGGGCACGGGCGACCCGAGACGATCCACGGAACCACCGCCACCACTACTCGCACAAGCGCCGAGCAGCAACACCAGAACCGCCCCGCCAGTCCCGATCGCCCCAGGGCGCAACACATTTCCGCGCTGCCGCATCGCCCCACCTCGTCGCGACCGAGCCGATCCGTGATCAACGGTCGCCAGGAGAATTCCGAAGACCCGCCGATGTTTCCACTGGGGATCGATTCTTCGCCAACCCACCCCATCACGGCAACACCTCAGGCCCCCTGACCTTACGCGGAAGGCGGTTCCGTCGGGGCACTTTCCCGCCACAGAACGGCCAACAGTTCTTCGGAAAGCGACAATCCGGCCAATGCGCCCCGAACAGCGGCCCGATTGCGCATCAACAGGCGCCCGCCGTGCGGCGGAACGAGCAGGCGCGCGCCCGGCGTACCCGGACCGCCGGACGGATCGCCCCCGTCCAGCAGTCCGGCCACGGCGGGCTGGAGGTCCAGCGGGGCGACCGCCGCCGGGGCGCCCGGGACGCCGTGGTGCAGGACGGTGGTGAGCGCCCGGCTGAACGAGCCCTCCTCGCCCGGCAGTACGGCGTCCCGGCCGCGTCTGCCCGGGGCGTAGCGGCCGATCCGGCCCCACAGCGGGACCCGGGAGTAGCTGAGCAGTTCGCCCGCGCTGTCCTCGCCGGGCCGTTCCAGCGCCGTCCAGGTGTCCCGGTCGGCCACCGCGTCGACCAGCAGCAGGGCCTCCTCCTGGTCCCCGTGCACCATCGCGCTGACCACCCAGTCCCAGGCCAGGCCGCGCCGGTAGGCGTTGCCGGGGGTGCTGCCGCCGGTGACCAGGGCGAGCCGGCGCCCGCGCGGGTCGGCCACCAACTGGCCGACCAGGCAGACCACCAGCCAGCGGCCGGGGCGCCGGGCCGCGTCCCGGACGGCCGTGAGCATCGCGTTGGCGTCCGCGTCCGGCGCCACGGCCGTCACCCGGCAGCCCGCGGCGCCGGTGTCGAAGCACATCCCGGGCAGCACCTCGGCCAACAGCCGGGCGCCCGCCGGGGCGTGCGCCGACCCGCCGTAGGCCCGCTCGGGCCCGCCGTCCGCACCGATCACCACCAGATCGACCCCGCCGGCCATCCGTCCGCCCCCTCCTGCGCCCGCCCCTCCACCGATCCCGACGCGGGGCAGGCTACCGCTCCGGCCGGGCGCCGACGGGGCTCCCGGCCCGTCCGCTCAGGGACCATGGGCCCTATCGACGCCCGCGCCGACCGAGGACGATCGGACGCATGGAGCGTGAGGACCGAGTGCAGACCCTGAGCGAGGCCGAGTGCCTACGGCTGCTCAGCACCGTGCCCGTCGGGCGCGTGGTGTACACCGAGCACGCGCTGCCGGCCGTCCTGCCGGTCTCCTTCGAGGTCCTGGACGGGCGGCTGGTGCTCGCCGTGCGCCGGGGAAGTGCCACCGCGCGCGGGCTCGACGGCACGGTGGTGGCCTTCCAGGCGGACCTGCTGGACCCGGTGACCCGCACCGGGTGGAGCGTGCTGGTGCACGGCCGGGCCGACGCCGTCAGCGAGCCCGAGCAGGTGCGCCGGGTGCTGCGCTCCGGGCTGCGGCCGTGGGTGGGGGACCCGGAGCCGCTGTTCATCGCCCTGGTGCCGGAACTGGTGAGCGGCCGCCGGCTGTTCCCGACCGGGCAGGGCTCGCTCGGGCAGGGCTCGCTCGGCCGACCGCTGCTGCGGCCCTGAGCTCGGGTTTCGCACTCCGCTCCTGACAGGTACCGGCGGGTAGGCATACGCTTCCGGCGTCCTGCCCCCGTGACCCCTCCCCGGGGCCGTCCCCTCCAGGAGCGCACCGTGACGACCTTCGCCTCCCTCGCCGAGCTGACCGCCGCCGTCGGCACCGAGCTGGGCACCAGCGAGTGGCACACCATCGACCAGCGGAAGATCGACCTGTTCGCCGAGGCGACCGGCGACCACCAGTGGATCCACGTCGACCCGGAGCGGGCGAAGGAGAGCCGGTTCGGCTCGACCATCGCGCACGGCTACCTGACCCAGTCGATGATCCCGGTGCTGGCCAAGGAGTGCTACGGCGTCGAGGGCGTGCGGATGGCGCTGAACTACGGCTCGGACAAGGTGCGCTTCCCGGCCCCGGTGCCGGTCGGCACCGCGATCCGGGCCACCGCCGAGCTGCTCTCGGCCACCGAGGTGCCGGGCGGGGTCCAGGCGGTGGTGCGCTTCACCATCACCAGCGAGCGGAGCGACAAGCCGCACTGCGTCGCGGAGGCGATCACCCGCTTCTACGCGTAGCGGCGGGCCGGCGACGGGCGCGGGGCGCGGGCGCCGGGCACCCGCACCGCGCGGGGGCCGGGCTCGGCGCCGGCGGCGCGTGCCGGGTACGCCGATTGGACCGCGCCGGGCTCTTCGCCGGGTCCGAACGGCCCACGGCGAGTAACGTCCGACGAGATGGTTGTCGTACCCCAGTGGCCCCACGGCCCCCGGGGTACGCGCCCCGGCCTGCCCGGTAGCCGTGACCGTCCCAGGAGGAGCCGTGCCCCGCCCCGTCCCGTGGTTCTCCCGTCTCGCCGGTCTGACGTCACAGCTCGCACCGCCGCCCAGCGCACCGGACGCCGACCGGGCCGCGCTCGGCTGCGGCGCCCCGGAGCGCGCACTCCCCGGCCTCGCCGGACTGCCCCGCGCCGCCTGGCACCGGGTCCGCACCGACGCCTTCGGGGCCGACCCCCGGGGCGAGCGGCTGGCCCGGATCCGCCGCTCGCCGCAGTTCTCCGACGGCGCCTTCCGCAACCCGGTGCCCACCCGCCGCCTGGTCTACGAGCGCAGCCCGCTGGAGATCACCCTCGCCCAGCTGAGCGGGGACAAGACCCGCCGGGCGCCGTCCGCCGCGGTGCCGGTGCACCGGCTGCTCCCGGTCGACCTCGCCGCCCCACCCGCCTCCGGACTGCGGCTCACCTGGCTGGGGCACGCCACCGTGCTCGCCGAGATCGGCGGGCGGCGCGTCCTGATCGACCCGGTCTGGGGCGAGCGCTGCTCCCCCTTCGGCTGGACCGGCCCCAAGCGGCTGCACCCGGTACCGCTGCCGCTGTCCGAACTCGGGCCGGTGGACGTGGTGGTGATCTCGCACGACCACTACGACCACCTCGACATGCGCACCGTGAAGGCCCTGATCGGCAGCGGCGCGGTGTTCGCCGTACCGCTCGGGGTCGGGGCGCACCTGGAGCACTGGGGCGTGCCGGCCGGGCGGATCGTCGAGCTGGACTGGTGGGAGTCGGCCGAGGTCGCCGGACTGACCCTGACCGCCACGCCCGCCCGGCACTACTGCAGCCGGGGTCCGCGCACCAGCGCGCTGTTCCTCTGGGCGTCCTGGGTGGTCGCGGGCGGCGGGCACCGGATCTTCCACAGCGGGGACACCGGCTACTTCCCCGGCTTCGCGGAGATCGGCCGCCGGCTCGGCCCGTTCGACGCCACGATGATGCAGGTCGGGGCGTACAGCGAGTTCTGGCCCGAGGTGCACATGACCCCGGAGGAGGGCGTCCGGGCGCACCTGGACCTGGGCGGCGAGCTGCTGCTGCCGATCCACTGGTGCACCTTCAACCTGGCGATCCACCCCTGGGAGGAGCCCGCCGAGCGCGTGGTCACCGCCGCCCAGGCTCTCGGCGCCCACCTGGCGGTCCCCCGCCCCGGCAAGCCCTTCGAGCCCGCCGACCCGCCGGCCCTGCGGCTGTGGTGGCGCGCCGTCGCGGCCAGGCCGCGCGGCATCGAACCGCTGGTCGCGGAGCGGACGGAGGTGCGGGAACAGGCGACGGGTTTCAGCGAACAGATTTCAAACTCTGTCATCTGAAATCTGTTCGCTGAAATCTGTCATCTGTTATCTGTTCGCTGTTATCTGTTCGCCGTCAGCTGTTCGACGCCGTCCCCCGGCGGCGCCGGATCACCGCCCAGCCCGCCTCCTGCACCACCAGGGTGAGCACCCCGGCCAGCACGATCCCCAGCAGGTTCAGCAGCAACTGCACGCTGGATCCCCAGAATTGGTCGACCTTGCCGTACCCGAGCGCGACCGCCGCATTGGCCGCGGCGGGCACGGTGGTGACCGAGATCGCGACGCCCACCAGGGTGCCGGCCTTCGCCGAGGTCAGCGAGAGCAGCCCGGCGACGCCCGCCAGGAAGGCGACCACGAAGGAGGTCGCGTCGGGCTGCCAGATGAACGAGGTGTTCGGACGCGCGGCGTCGAACCGCTCCTCCGAGAAGAGCCCCAGCGCGTCCATCAGCAGTCCGAAGCAGACCGTCAGCGCCATCGCCACCAGGAAGCCCGTGACCAGGGCGTTCAGCGAGCGCAGCGCCGGGCGCGCGCGGCGCTGGACGATCGCCACGCAGAGCCCGGCCAGCGGCCCGAACTCCGGGCCGACCGCCATCGCGCCGACGACCAGGATGGCGCTGTCCAGCACCGAGCCGCAGGCCGCCAGCATGGTGGCGACGGTGAGGAAGGCCAGGAACACCCAGGTGAGGGTGGACTCCTCGTGGGTGATCTCGGAGACCGATTCCCACACCAGCGCGTCGGCCCCCTCCCCCGGGGCCAGCCGCTCGGCCTCGTCGGCCGCCGCCGAGAGGCTCAGGTCGAGCGCCGAGACGTCGATCGCCCCGCGCTCGACCAGGCCCGTCCCGCGCAGTGCGCCCAGCACCTCGTCCAGCGCCTCCCGGGCCACGTCGCAGAGCACCACGTCCCCGGCGGGCCGGACGGCCGCGTCCGGCAGGACCACCACGTGGGTGACCCCGACGGAGTCGTCCAGGCAGCCGAGCACCGGCTCGCGCAGGTCGGGCGGGACGATCAGGCGAAGGTGCAGCACGGGCTCTCCGGTACGTAGCGGACGGATCGGAAATCCCGCCCACCCTAGAACCTGACGCCCCGCCCGCCCTCGCGGCCCGCTCTCTCGGCCCGTCCCTCGCGGCCCGTCCCGCCGACACATGAGCCCCGCTCAGCCCGCGAGGACGTCCCGCAGCGCCCGGGCCTCCTTCACCACCCGGCTCGACCCACCCTGCTCCGCCGCCGCCGTCACCTCGGCCACCGCGCCCCGCGCCCCGCCCCGCCGGGCGCAGTCCGCGGCGAGCGCGAGCAGGTCCCCGAGCCCGCGGACGGTCGGCCCGGACGTGCCGAGCAGCTCGGGCAACGCGGCCCGCAGCACCGTCCACACCGTCCGGTGCGCGCCGGTCTCCGCCGCCTGGCCGAGCACCGCCACCAGCCGGGTCGGCTTGACCGCCCCGAGCGGGACCAGTTCGCCCAGCTCGCGCCCGAGCAGCCCGCCGTCGAGCTCCCCGCGCGCGGCGAGCACCAGCAGCGCGTCGAGGGCGCCGGTCCGGTCCTCGGCGTGCCGGGCGCCCAGCCCGTACGCGAGCGCCAGGTGCAGCGCGAGTCCGGCGGGGCCGCCGGACTCGGCGAGCAGCGGGAGGTGGCGCGCGGCCCCGCGCTCGTCCCGGTCGGCGCCCGCGGCGAACTGGTCGAGCCAGCGGGCGGCCAGCTCCTCCCGGTGGTGGGGCAGGACCGCCACCCAGTGCGGGACCGGCCGCCAGACCCACTCCTCGACGGCGCGGGCCCGGGAGACGCTGGGCCCGGTCGGGTCGAGCAGCTTGCGGAACTCCGGGGCGAGCCGCTCGCCGGCCGGCCCCGTCGGCCCGGAGCCGGTGCCCGGCTGGGCGACGACGATCCGCTCGATCTCCTCCCACCAGCGGTCCAGGTAGGTCCGCCGGCTCCGCACGCCCCGGCCGGGCGCGAAGAGCACCCGTTCGGAGGGCTGTCCGGGCAGGCCGCCGGTGCGCAGCCAGTGCGCCAGCCACCGCCCGGCGGGCGAGGTGAGCGCCTCGGCGGCGGCCAGCACCTCGGGCTCGGCGGTCGGCCGGACCCTGAGCAGGGCCGCGCACAGGTCGGCCTGGCCGGGGGTGATGCGCGCCGCCTGGTACCCGGCGAGGCGTTCGACCAGCGCCGCCGGTTCGATCGCCCCGGTGGTGTCGGTCGGGACGGCGAGCAGGTAGGGCGGGCGGTTGGCGGTCACCTGCCAGGCGGCCTCCTCCAGCCGGGCGGCGAGGACGGTGCCGTGCGGGCTGGTGCGGGGGCCGCGCAGCGGGGTGCGTCCGCTGCCGGTGAGGGCGTCCCAGAGCCGGCGTGACGGCGTCTCGCCCGCCAGCGCGGCCACCACGTAGGAGATGTCCCGGGGCGTGCAGTCGGCCCAGTGGCCGGCGCCCTGCCAGGGGTGCGTCCGGCGGACGGGTTCCAGTGCCGCGAGGAGCGCGGCCCGGTCCAGGTGGGCCTGCCGGACCAGTCCGTCCAGCACCCGTTCGAAGGCGGCGACCTCGGGCTCCCGGGCCGCGAGCAGCGCGGAGAGCTCCTCGGCCAGCTCGGCCGCCGAGCCGATCGGTGCCCCGAGCGGGCGCGGCCCGGGCACCGGCGGCAGGATCTCCTCCGATCCGCCCGCCGGGTCGTCGCCGCCACCGCCACCGCCACCGACCGGGGCGCCGAACAGTTCCCCGGCCCGGGCGTGGTGGGCGGGGTGGAGCAGTTCGGCGGCGCCGCGCAGCTCTGGCAGCACGGCCGTGCCCGCCGCGGCGAGGTGACGGGCCACCACGTTCAGCGCCCGCTCCTGGACGCCGGGGTCCGGGTGGCCGAAGGCTCCGGCTGCCGCGAGCACCACCGGCCCAGAGCGGTCGGGCGCGCGCCGGGCGGCCTTCTCCAGCCAGGCCAGTTGGGCCCTGACCAGCTTCTTCTCGGTCCGGAACAGCACCACCGCGGAGGCCTCGGTGAGCGTCTCCGGCTCGATCAGCCCGGCCTCGTCCAGTCCGGCGAGCACCTCCTGGGCGTGGCCGGCGATCACCGACAGCCCGTCCAGCAGCGCCAGGACGTCCCGTACCCTGGCCGCGTACTCCTCGGGTGTCGGGTCGAGCGCGCGCAGCAGTTCCAGGAAGGCCCGCTGGTCGGCGGCCTTGCCGCCGCGCAGCAGCCGGGCCAGGCAGCGGTCGAGCAGTTCGACCCGGTCCACCAGCCCGGTCGCGGCCAGGTCGGCGATCGCCTCGGTCCAGACGTCCCCGCGGCGGGGGCTGTGCCGGCGGGTCAACGTGCCACCGATGTCGGCGAGTTCGAGGATCCGGGGCAGTAGGACGGGCATCAGGGCGTCGGCCCGCAGCCGCTCGACCAACGGCGGCCGGGGGCCGTACTCGGTGGACAGGGCGCCGAACCAGCCCCGGACGAAGGGCTCGCTCACCGGCACGGCGCAGCCGGTGCGCCGGACGATCGCCTCGACCAGCGGGTGCATCGACCAGCCCCAGGAGCGCACCGGCCGCTGGGCGAGCCGGGTGGCCACCTCGATCTGCCACTCCTGCGGCTGGGACTCGACGACCACGTGCAGGGCCGGGTGCCGGGCCCAGTCGCGGCTGCCGAAGTCGGTGCCGGCGAGCCAGGTGGCGGCGCCCGCCGGGCCGGGGTGGCAGCCGGCTCCGGCGATCAGCAGGGCGCCCCGGGTGTCCGTCCCGGACTGCGACCAGTCGTCGCGCAGCTCCTTGCGCAGCTCCCTGAGCGCGGCCAGGCACTCCCGCCGCTGGACCTTGTCCAGCTCGGCCAGCAGTTCCGGGACGGCTTCGACGAACCCGACCCGGACGGCCGCGAGCAGTTCCCCGACCGGCCCCGCGGTCCGCTCCACGATCTCCGCCTTCGCCATCTTCGCCACCTTCACCGCTCTGTCCACCCTTTCCGCCTTCTCCCCCGTGCTCATGCCCCGGCCTCGCGCACCATGCCGACCGCCAGCGCGTGCTTGCACGGCCCGCGCCCGCCGCGGTACTTGGCCCACCACAGGCAGGTGCAGCTCACCCGCCCCGACGCGTCCGTCCGCACCCGCTGGATGTGGTCGTCCACCGTGACGACGGCCGTTGCCCCGTCGCCTTCCAGCCGCACCGCACCCGCCGCGACCAGCGCCCGGGCGGCCCGCAGCCGGGGGTTGGCGGCCTCGGCGCGCCCGGCGTCGTACGGGAGCCGCCGGTGGAAGTGGGCGGCCTCGGCGGTGTCGTAGCCGATCTGCCCGGCGGTGCCGAGCCGGGTGAGCGCGGCGCGGACCCGCTCGACGCCCAGCCCGGACTGCTCGGCCAGCTCGGCGACCTCGATCCGGGGCTCCCAGGCGAGCAGTACCGCGATCAGCTCGGCGTCCTGCTCGACCGTGCCGGTGGCGAGCGCGTCGAGTACGCCGCCCTCGCCGGAGAAGCCGCGCGAGGCGTCCGGCGAGAGGGTGAGGGTCAGCCGCATGCCGGGCAGCACGACCTCCCAGGCGCAGGCCGTCGGGGCCGGGCCGGCGACCGGCCCGTACACCCGCAGGCCGAGCGCGTGCCGCAGCACGCGCTGCAGGGCGACCAGCCGCTCGGGCCCGGGCAGGCAGACGGCGCCGGGCACCGGACGGGTGGTGGGCCGCAGGGTGCGCCCGGCCGGGACGACCCAGCCGACGCCGCCGCGGCCGCCGCGCGGCAGGGAGCGCAGGAAGCGCACGGCCTCGGCGGCGCCGAGTTCGGCGCGCAGGTCGAAGCCGGCGGCGACCACCTGGGTCTCGGCGAAGCCGCGCAGCCAGCGCTCCGGCAGCGGCACCTTCCGCTCGACCAGCGGGCCGTCGAGGCCGGTGACCTCCAGGGCGTCCGGCCCGACCGCGAGGTGCAGCGGCTCGGCCGGGCCGATCCTGGTCAGCGCCTCCCGCAGCGGGTCGTTGACGTCCACGTTGGTGGTGCCGTGGCCGATCTCGCCGCCGTCCAGCCCCGCCCCGAGCACGTCGAGCCGGGCGTACACGCCGCAGCAGCCGGAGAAGGACTCGAAGCGCAGCCGGTCCCCGTTCGCGGTGACCACCGGGTCGAGCGAGGCCCGCAGCCGCGGCTGGTGGTAGCGGGCGGCGGCGACGTCCGCGACGGCGAGCAGTGCGGCGGCGGCCGGGGCCGGCTCGGCCAGGAAGCCCGCGAAGAAGCGCGGGTTGGCGGCCGCGCCGAGCGGGGTGGCGCCGCCGGAGGTGGCCAGGTCGAGGCTCCGGCCGGCGGCGCCGTCCAGGACGGCCGACGGGCGCAGGTAGGCGTACGCCTGTGCGGATTGCGTCATGGGCAGCACGCTAGGTGACCGGTCCGACATCCCCTCGCCCGGTCGGCGTAGTGAAACACGTTCTACCCGGGGTCCGCGTTACCCAGGTCACACCACCGCACGGTTGGCTTCTGCCACTATGGGCCGGTGACCGACCTGACAGAACAGCAGAGACCGACCGAGCAGGCGCCCGCCCCGGCCACCCCGTTCGCCGCCCTGCTGGAAATCGAGCAGCTGAACGAGAACACGTTCCGGGGCCACTGCCACGCCGGCGCCCCGATGCGCGCCTTCGGCGGCCACGTCGCCGCCCAGGCCCTCGCCGCCGCCGGACGCACCTGCGCTCCGAAGCGCGCGGTGCACTCCCTGCACGGCTACTTCCTGCTGCCCGGCGACCCGACCCGGCCGATCGAGTACCAGGTCGACCGGCTGCGCGAGGGCTTCACCTACACCACCCGCCGGGTCCGGGCGGTGCAGGACCGGAAGGAGATCTTCAACCTCACCGCCTCCTTCAAGCTCCCCGAGCCGGCCGCCGGCGACCGCCAGCGCGAGGTGCCCCCGCTGCCCGACCCGGAGACCCTGCCGGACGCCTTCTCGCACTGGGACGAGGAGCTGCGCACCGCGATCAAGGCCTCCGACGGCTTCCGCGACCTCGAACTGCGCTTCGTGCCGCCGGACGCCCCGGGCCTGCCGCCGGCCGTCCCCGGCATGCCCCAGCAGTTCGTCTGGCTGCGCATCGCCACCCGCCTGCCGGACACCGACCCGCTGCTGCACACCTGCGCGCTCACCTACCTGTCCGACCTCACCCTGGCCTCCACCGCCGGGCTGCACGAGCAGGCGAACTTCTTCCAGCGCATCGAGCCGCCCCGACTGCTGATGACCTCGCTGGACCACGCGATGTGGTTCCACCGCCCCTTCCGGGCCGACGAGTGGCTGCTCTTCGCCCAGCGCAGCCCCTCCGCCTCGGACGGCCGCGGCCTGTCGCTCGGCGAGTTCTACGACCGGGACGGCCGGCTGGTGGCCTCCGCCACCCAGGAGGCGCTGATCCGCCGGATGCCGTGAACCGGGCGGCTCCCGGAGGCCGCCGGGAGCCGCGCGGGAGCCGCCCGGAAGGCCTGCGGACGCCCCCGCCCGCCGCCCGGACGAAGCCCGGACGAAGCGCGGTGGACGGCGGGCGAACGGAAGGGGGCCGGTCGGCGTCATACTCCTGAGCGGCCCCGGCCCGTATCATGGTGCGGGTGACCAAGGTTGACCTGTCACCACGGCCGGTGGAGGCGATGTCTCCGCGTCAGCTCGAACGCCGCGAAAGCCTGATCGCGGCCGCGCTCGCCCTGGTGAACGAGATCGGCGTCGAGCGGCTGCAGATGAAGCAGGTCTGCGAGCGGTCCGGAGTCGCCCTGGGGACGGCGTACCGCTACTTCTCCTCCAAGGACCACCTCCTGGCGGCGGCGATCGCCGAGTGGCACCGGCTGCTGCTGGCGGACCTGGTGGCCGAGCTGCGCGGACCGCGCGCCGGGCTGGGGGCCACCGACCGGGCGGTCCGGTTCGTCCGGGGCGGGATGCGGGCCTACCAGCGCCAGCCCGAGCTGGCCCGGTTGCGGGTCGCCGTCGCCGCCTCCACCGATCCCTTCGCCAGCGAGGCCCTGCAAGGCATGGCCCGGGCCGACAGCACCGCGCTCCAGGTGGTGACGGCCGAGGTGCCGGCGGCGGCCAGCGACCTGGTGCGCCACATCGTGGCGCACGCCTGGCAGGGGGAACTGACGGCCTGGGTGACCGGCCGCACCACCCTCGGGGACGCCAGACGGCGGCTGGAGGACGTGGTGCGCCTGGTGCTGACCCCGTACGAGACCCCCTACCCGGCCCCGTACGAGGTCCAGTCCACCGGCTGAGCCCGCGCGCCCCGAACCCGGACAGCCCCGAACCCGGACGGCCCCGAACCCGGGCGCCCCGGCCCGGGCGTCCCGACGGCCGCTCAGACCACCGTCACCGGGTGCGCCACCACCGCGCCGAACAGGTAGCCCTCGCGGTTGAGGGCCGCCCGTTCGGGCTGGGTGGCGCCGCCGCGGTCGGTCGCGCGGGCGCGCAGCTCGTACCGGCCGGGCCGCTCGGGGCGCCAGCCGACGCTCCAGCGCGCCCAGTCCCCGGCGGGCGGCTCCCCGTCCAGTTCGGCGGGCCGCCAGCTGCGGCCGCCGTCGGTGCTCACCTCGACCAGCCGCACCGGGGCCGTGCCGGACCAGGACCGCCCGTACAGGCGGTGCTCGCGCCCGGCCTCCAGTCGGGCGCCCTCGGCCAGTTCGAAGGCGGACTTGACCACCTGGGTGGTGAGCGCGACGCCGTCGGGCGGCCAGCCCGGGCCGTACATCCGGTAGAAGACGGTGTTCCAGGGCGACCGGAGCGGGTGGTCGGCCACCTCGATGCTGCCGACCCACTTGATCGAGGCGATGCCGACCCAGCCGGGCACCACCAGTCGCACCGGCGCGCCGTGGTCGGGGGTCAGCGGGGCCCCGTTCATCTCGTAGGCGAGCAGCGCGTCGTCCAGCGCCTTGGCGATCGGCAGCGGCCGGCGCACCGGGCCGTGGTTGGTGCCGTCGACGACGTAGTCCGGGTCCAGGCCGGCGGGCAGCACGTCCACCGCGCGGTCGGTCAGCCCGGCGGCCCGCAGCACCTCGGCGAGCCGCACGCCCCGCCAGGCCGCCGAGCCGACGCTGCCCAGCGTCCACGGGGTGCCGGGGACGCGCTGGCCCTGCTGGCGGTGGAAGTAGCCGCGGCCGTTGCCCGCGCACTCGATCAGCGCCTCGGTCCGGGTGGCGGGCAGCGCCCGCAGGTCGGCCAGGCCGAACTCGACCGCCCGCTCCGGCCCCGGAGCGCCGTGCAGGCCGCTGCCGAACAGCCGTAGCCGCCAGGTGGCCGGGTCGATCAGCGGGGTGCTGGTGTGGTTGCGGACGAAGAACCGTTCCACCGGGACGTGACGGCCGACGGCGGCCCCGCCGTCGGCCTCGCGCAGCGCGTCCCACCGCATCTCGGCGTTGGTGTCGCGCCGGACGAACCACCGGGCGGGCAGCGGTTTGACGATTCCGGGCAGCTCGATGCTTCCCGACGGGTCCATGCTTCCGGGCACGGGCCTGGCACCTCCTCGACGGCGGGGCACGACGGCATCCGGACGGCACTGTCCGGATGGCGCTCCCGCTCTCCCAGCGTAGGCGCTCCGGCGCTTTCCGTGACCAGGCCGGCGGGCGGCGGTTCCCGCCCGGGCCCGGCCGAGTACGCCCCCGGCGCCCGCCACCTAGAACTCCCCTCCGGGCAGCGGCCGATGGCCGAAGCCCTGCCCCAACCCCGCGCATCCGTCGAGGAGTTGGCCAAGGGCCGAACCGCCCCCACCTCCACCGGGCCGGGGGCCGACGCGGGCAGCCGCCGAAGCGCTCTCCTCCGACCCCGACCCCGGCCCCGCGACCGCGCACCCGCCGGGCGGGGGCGGGCGGCCTGACGGGACGAAGGTCCCCACCCTCCGCCTGCCCGGCGCGCCCTCCCGCCGCGCACGCCGCCAACTGGACATAGTGCGACATACATCTTGAATCCCCCGTGTTCCCCGTATGTCGAGAGGTCCTCCCGCATGAGCAGCCAGCCGCCGCAGCCCTCCCCGCTTGTGCAGGAGCCCGACGAACCCGGCGAACCCGCCGCCACCCTCCCCACCGACCGGGCGGTCTTCGGGATCAGCGCCGTCCTGGTGCTCGCGGTGGTCGCCTGGGGCGTGTTCGCCGAGGACTCGCTCGGCCGCACCTCCAGCACGGCGCTCCGCTGGGTCCTGCACAACTTCGGCTGGCTGTTCGTGGTGGCCGCCGACGTCTTCCTGGTCCTCACCGTGCTGCTCGCCTTCAGCCGCTTCGGCCGGATCCGGCTCGGCCGCGACGACGACGAACCGGAGTTCTCCACCCTCGCCTGGGTCGCCATGATGTTCAGCGCGGGCATGGGCATCGGCCTGATGTTCTACGGCGTCGGCGAGCCCCTGCAACTGTTCGCCGCCCCGCAGCCCGGCTCCGGCCTCGAACCGCAGAGCGCGGCCGCCGCCCAGCAGGCGCTGGAGTTCTCGCTCTTCCACTGGACCCTCCACCCCTGGGCGATCTACGCGGTCGGCGGCCTCGCCCTCGCCTACACCACCTTCCGCAAGGGCCGGGGCAACCGGATCTCCGCCGCCTTCGTCCCGCTGATCGGGCAGCGCGGCGCGGACGGCTGGCAGGGCAGGGCGATCGACCTGCTCGCCGTCTTCGCCACCGTCTTCGGCTCCGCGACCAGCCTCGGGCTCGGCGCGCTCCAGGTCGCCGACGGCCTCGGCTACATCACCTCCGTGCGCAACACCCAGAACGCCCAGCTCGTCATCATCGGCTCGCTGACCGCCGCCTTCGTGCTCTCCGCGTTCTCCGGCGTCCACAAGGGCGTCAAGTGGCTCTCCACCGCGAACGTCGTGCTGGCCTCGCTGATCATGCTCTTCGTCTTCGTGTTCGGGCCGTCGGTGTTCGTCCTCGACTCGATCCCGTCCACCGTCGGCGGGTACCTCTCCGACCTGCTCGGGATGTCCACCCAGACCGGCGCCTTCACCGACGAGAGCTGGCTCGGCTCCTGGACGATCTTCTACTGGGCCTGGTGGCTCTCCTGGGCGCCCTTCGTCGGCACCTTCATCGCCCGGATCTCGCGCGGCCGCACCATCCGGCAGTTCCTGCTCGGCGTGCTGCTGGTGCCCAGCGGAGCCACCGTGATCTGGTTCTGCGTCATGGGCGGCACCGCGATCCGGCTCGTCGGCACCGGCACCGCCGACCTGGTCGCGACCATCCCGCGCGGCGCGGAGGCCTCGCTGTTCGAAATGCTGCGCTCGCTGCCGCTCGGCTCGGTCACCAGCGTGGTAGCGGTCCTGCTGGTGATGACCTTCTTCATCACCAGCGCCGACTCCGCCTCCCTGGTGCTCGGCTCGCTCTCCAGCCGGGGCTCGCTGCACCCGCGCACCCCGCTGGTGGTGGTCTGGGGCGTGCTGATGGGCGGGGTCGCGGCCGCCCTGCTGCTGGCCGGCGGGCTCACCGCGCTGCAGAACGCCACCATCCTGGTCGCGCTGCCCTTCGTCGTGGTGATGCTGCTGCTCTGCCTCTCCCTGGTGAAGGAGCTCCGCGAGGACCCGGCGGCCGGCCCCTCCCGCTTCCACCCCGCCCACGGCCTGCGGGACGCCGTCCGGGTCGCGGTGGGCGAGGCCCTCGCCGAGCGCGGCCGACGGCGCTGAGGCCCCCGACACACCGGCACTGACCAGCGCATACGCCCCACCCGGCGACCGGGTGGGGCGTATGCGGCCAAGTGACGCCCGATCCCCGCCCGGACTTCACCCGCGCGTACCGACCGTTCACACCGCCCTGGGAGCCTCCCTGTCATGAACGCCAGCCCTCAGGCGCCCTACCAGGAACCGCGCTTCCCGCTCCCCCAGCGCCACCGCCGTCTCCTCGCCTGCACCGCCGTCCTCGCCTCCATCGCCCTCGGCACCCTCGGGGTCGGTGCCACCGTGGAGACCGTCCAGCACGGCCCGATCGCCGCCGCCACCGCGAGCAGGTAGCCGGCCCCGCCCCGCGCCTGGGGGGTCATGTCAATCCGAAGATCAGCAAGCCCTATGATCGCTCTGCAACACGACGCGAAGGGGATGCAGTGGCGCGGGTTGCAATCATCGGTGGCGGGATCAGCGGGCTGGGAACGGCCCTCATGCTCGGACGACGGGGCCATGCCGTCACCCTGTTCGAGCAGGAGGCCCGACAGGCCGACACGGACCTGGACCAGGACTTCTACCACTGGAAGCGGCCCCGGGTCCCCCAGGCCGACCAGCCCCACTCCTTCCTCGCCCCGGTCCGCACGGTGCTGCGCGCCGAGGCCCCCGACGTCCACGCCGACCTGCTGGCCCGCGGCGCCCGGGAGTACCACGACTTCGACTGGTTCGACCAGCACCCGCCGCACCGGGACGGCGACGAGGACCTGGTGACCCTGCGCACCCGCCGCATCGTGCTGGAGGCCGCCCTCACCGCCGCCGTCCGCCGGGAGCCCTCCGTCGAGGTACGGCGCGGCCGCCGGGTGAGCGCCCTCACCCTCCAGGACGGAAACCCGCCCCGGGTCACCGGCCTGCGGGTCGACGACGGGACCCACCCGGCCGACCTGGTCGTCGACGCCGCCGGCCGCCGCTCCGCCGTGCCCGGCTGGCTGACGGCCGCCGGCTGCCGCCCGCCCGTCGTCGACAGCCACCGCACCGGCATCACCTACCTGTGCCGCTGGTACCGCCTGCGGGCCGACGGCCCGCGCGACCCGGGGCGGGTGCGGACCGGCTCGGTCGCGGGGTTCGCCGCCGCCGGGGTCTTCCCCTCCGACAACGACACCTTCGCGCTGAGCATGGTGCTCTCGACCGGCGACCCGACCCGCGGCGCACTCCTGGACCCCGCCGTGTTCGAGGCCGTCCTGCGCCGCTTCCCCGCCTGCGCCGCCTGGCTCGACCTCGACCCCGAACCCCGCTCGGCCGTCCTGGCGATGGCCGGCCTGGACAACCGCTGGACCTCCCTCACCGACGACGCCGGCCCCGTCGTCACCGGCCTGGTCAACGCCGGGGACAGCCTCGTCCACACCAACCCCACCCTCGGCCACGGCGTCGCCCTCGGCCTGCTCGCCGGCCAGTACCTCGCCGGCCACGCCGACCAGGTCGCCGCCGACCCCGCCGGCTACCACGACTGGACCGCCCGGACCCTGCGCCCCTGGTTCGACGCCCAGGTGGCCGGCGACCGCACCAACGAGCAGCGCCTGCTGGACGGTTCGGCCCTCCCCGAGCGCCGCACCGCCGCCCTCGCCGCCTGCGCCTTCGACGACCCGGTCGTCATGCGCGCCCGCGCCCACGTCCGCCACCTGGTCCGTACGCCCGAGGAGGCCTTCGGCAGCGAGGAGGTCGACCGCCACGTCACCGCCTGGCTGGCCGCCCGCCCCGACTTCACCCCCCGGCACGACGGCCCCACCCGCAGCGAATGGGAAGCCCTCATCCCGGCCTGACCGCCCACGGCCCGCCCCGGCCCGGCAGTCGCCGGGGCCCGGGGCTCAACTCCCCGACGGGGCGGCGGGGCGGGAGTGGCGGCCGGTGCCGGGGGTGGGGTGGAGGTCCGGGGCCGGGGCGTAGCGGGCGGCCGGGGGGCGCAGCAGCCAGGTGGTGCGGGGCGTGGGGGTGATCAGGCCGAGCCGGTGCAGGAGGTCGAGGGCGTCGCGGCGCAGGGCGGTGCGGTCGGCGAGGTAGCGGGCCGGGAGGTCGTGGTCGTCGGCGATGTCGCCGAGGAGGCCGTCTATCAGCGCGTCGGCGATCGGTACGTCGCCCTCGGTGGCCTCGCCGGGCAGCGGCCGGACCTCCTCCACCAGGCCTTCGACCAGCAGCAGGGCGGCCTGGGAGAGGGTGCCGGTGCCGGGGAGGGCGAGGTCGGTGAGTTCGGCGGCCGGGTCGAGCAGGGCGACGCCCTCGGCCCGCAGTTCGGCCTCCAGCCCGAGGAAGTCCGCGAGCGCGGCCGGGCCGCTGAGCCGGTGCTCGTGCAGCCAGGCGCGCCGGTCCTCGGGGAGGTCGGCGGCGAGGACGGCGGGCGTCTCGGCGAGGAGGCGCCGCACGGCGGTAGCGGGTTCGGCCTCGGCGGCACGGCGGATCAGGTCGGCGGCGTCGGCGGCGAGGGCGGGCGGTCCGGCCGGGACGGCGCGGGCGAGTTCGCGGTCGACGGTCAGCACGAAGGCGGTGTCGGCCGGGTCGGCCGGCAGGTCGCCGAGCACCTGCCAGTCGGCCAGCGCGGCGAGCGCCATCGCGGGGGCGTCCGGGTCGGCCGCCTGGGCCGCGAGGTCGGGGGCGGCGGACCGCATCGCGTCGAGCAGCCGCCCGTACGGGAGTTGTTCGGGGGCATCGACGAGCAGGGCCAGGGCGAGGGCGAGCTGGGCGTAGCCGGCCGGGGTGAACGGGGCACCGGTGGCCGGGTGTTCGAGGCGGCGGGCGGCGCCGGGGCCGAGGCCGGCCTTGCAGAGCCGGGCGTGCCAGGGGCCGACGACCAGGCGGTAGCCGAGCAAGGTGTCGAAGCGTTCGACGAGCCAGTCGCGGTGACGGCGGATCAGCGGGAAGCCGTCGGCGTGCGGGCCGGAGGCGGTGACCAGCGGGTGGGCGAGCAACAGCCGTGCGGCGATGCGGCGTTCGGCGTCGGGGAGTTCCTCGCCCGCCGGTTCCGGGGCGTCGCCGGGCAGCTCCGGCAGGGCCCGGGTGCGCTCCGGCCTGCGGTGGCGGCCGGGCCGGCCGGACTTGGCGCCCGACCGGACGACGGGCAGGGCGGCGGCGTCGCGCCGGGCGCGGCGCAGGCCGCCGTCGGCGCGCCCCTCGCGGGCCTCACGGGCGCGCGGGACGGCGGCCGTGTGGGCGGTCGGGCCGTGCCACCAGCTGACGCCGGGGTCGCCGGGCTCGGCGGCGGCACCGAGGTGCCGGGCGGGGTAGAGGCCGAAGGAGGCGGTGCACAGGTCGTCGGCGGCGCCGGGGGCGGCGGCGGCGAACCAGTGGGCGAGCCGGAGCAGTCCCGGGTCGGGCGAGAGCGCCCCGTCGGGCTCCTGCGGACCGTCAGCACCGTGCTCACCCGCGGCACCGGCCGGGTCGGCGGGCCCGGCGGCTTCGGGTCCGCGTACGGCGAGGACGGCGGCGGCGGTTCCCCGGCCTGCCCCGCCCCTGCGTCCGTCCGGCCTGCCGGCGGCCACCCGGGTGGCGCCGACCGCGTACTCCTGCTGCTCCATGTCGGGGTCCAGCGTAGACGGTGACCGGCTCACCCGGTGGCAGCAACCGTGCTCCTGAGGAAGTCTCCGCAAGAGCCCTCGAAGCGGTCGCCGGTGCTCCGCTCTCCCGGCCGGGCCGTCACTCCCCTTCCCCCACCCGGGTTACGCACCGGTAACCTGGTCTTCCCCCACCCCGCCGACTCCCTTAGGGTCGGTGGACCCCCCACCCCGGGCGACCTCGGAGGCAGACGCCGCATGAGCATCCGTACGACCACCCGCGCCACCGGCCTCGGCGGGCGCCTGCGTTCGGCCACCGGCCTGCTCGGCGGCTTCGCGGCCACCTCGGCGGTGCACCTGGGCTCGATCCTCTCCGGGGCCCCGGTGCTGCGCAACGCCACCAAGCCGGCCCTGATGCCGCTGCTGGCCGCGCACAGCGTGGCGGCGGCGGCCCGGACCGAGCGCGAGCTGCCGAAGCTGCTGACCCCGGCGCTGCTGGCGAGCGCGGGCGGGGACGTACTGCTGCAGTTGAAGGACGACACCGCGTTCCTGGCCGGGATGGGCTCGTTCGCGGCCGCGCACGTCTGCTACGTCGCGATGTTCGTCCAGCGCGGGGCGCTCACCGACCGGCGGCGCGCCCTGGTGGTCGCGGCCGCGTACGCGGCGGCCTGGGCGGGCATGATCGGCCGGCTCTGGCCGGACCTCGGGGAGCTCAAGGTCCCGGTGGCCGGCTACAGCCTGCTGCTCACCTCGACGGCGGTCACCGCGGCCGGCCTGGGCTGGCGGACCGGGCTGGGCGGGGCGCTGTTCCTGCTCTCCGACACCCTGATCGCGACCCAGCTGGCGAAGTGGCGCGAGCTGCCGGGGCATCAGTTCTGGATCATGGCGACGTACGTGCTGGCCCAGTACCTGCTGGCCAGCGGCCTCCTCCAGCACGAGGAGGGGCAGGACCGGGCGGCCCTCTGACGCGCCGCCACGCCGCCGGTCCGGTCAGGGCTCGGCGGCGCGGCGTGGGCGTACGCGGGGGGCGGGGCCGTCAGGCACTGCGCCTGCGGAGCAGCCAGAAGCCGCCGATGCCGCCCGCGACCAGGGCCAGCCCTCCGGCCAGCTCCGCCGGGTCCGCCGCGACCGAGCCGCCGAGCCCGGTCTTCACCGCGCCGTGCGGGGCGACCTGCTGGCTGCCGGCGCCGGACTGGCCCAGCGAGCCGGCCCACTCCCCCGCCGCCTTGCCCCAGTCGCCGAGGCCCTTGTCGGGGGCGGTGGCGGTCACCGTGGTGACCTTGACGGTGGTGGAGAAGGCGCCGCCGTCCGGGCAGGTGCCGTCGACCTTGCTGTCCCCGTTGCGCTCGGAGGCGAGCCGGGCGGAGCCGGTGTGCCTGCCGTCGGAGCCCAGGGTGAGGGTCGCGGGGCCGCCCTCGAAGGCGGCGGAGTGGGCGGTAATGGTCTTGGCGTCGGGCTTGTCCGACTTCTCGCAGGAGACCGTGACCGTCACGGTCTGGCCCGGTGCGGCCTGGGACGGGCTGACCGAGGCCGCGCCGTCCCTGGCTGCTGCGAGGGGGGCCGTCAGACCGGTCAGCACCGTCGCGCCGATCAGGGCGGCGGCGGCCGTACGCGTGGGGCGCATGCCGGAACCTCCGGGATTCTCGGGCGCAGCCGGGGACTCCCATGTCCACGTGGTGTGTCAACTGCACCCGGTCTTTCACCGACGGTAGGCAGGCCCGGTGGGCCCGGCCACCGCTCAGGACCGTTCGGGCGACGGCCCGTCACCTCGTGTGATCGTCACACGGCGTCACCGCAGCCCCGGGGGCTCAGAGGTCCAGGTCCACCACGACCGGGGCGTGGTCCGAGGTGCCCTTGCCCTTGCGGGCCTCGCGGTCCACGTAGCTGTCGGTGACGGCGTCCGCGAAGGGCTTGTTGGCGTAGGTGAGGTCGATCCGCATGCCGCGGTTCTTCGGGAACGCCAGCTGGCGGTAGTCCCAGTAGGTGTAGGGGTGGTCGTACTTGAGGGGGCGCGGCACCACGTCGTGCAGGCCGACCTCGCCCAGCGCCGCCAGCGCGGCGCGCTCGACCGGGGTGACGTGGGTGAGGCCCTCGAAGGCGGCGACGTCGTAGACGTCCGCGTCGGTGGGGGCGATGTTGAAGTCCCCGAGGACGGCGAAGGGGCGGGGGCCGGCCGCGTCCTCGGCGGAGGCCTTGCGCAGCGCCTCCAGCCACTCCAGCTTGTAGTGATAGTGCAGGTGGTCGACCTCGCGGCCGTTGGGCACGTAGACCGACCAGACCCGGACCGGGCCGCAGGTGGCGGCGACGGCGCGCGGCTCGACGTCGGGCAGCAGGGCGCCGTCGGCCAGGTAGCCGGGCTGGCCGGGCAGGTCGCGCACGACGTCCTCCAGGCCGATCCGGGAGACGATCGCCACGCCGTTCCACCGGCCGTTGCCGTGCGCGGCCGTCTCGTAGCCGAGCTCGCGGACCGGCTCGTACGGGAAGGCGTCGGCCGCGCACTTGAGCTCCTGGAGGCAGAGCACGTCGGGCTTGGCGCTCTCCAGCCACTCCAGGAGCTTGGGCAGCCGGGCGGTGACGGAGTTGATGTTCCAGGTGGCGATGCGGACGGTCACGGCGGGCGGCCTTCCCGGTGGTTCGGTCGGTACGGACGGGGGTGGGCCCCACGGGGAGACCCACCCCGAACATACCGCCCGGCACCGACAACCCGGCCCGACCGGCGCCGCGGCCCGGCGCTCGACGGCCGGCACCGCGCCGCGGCCGGGCGGTCAGCCCGCGGGGCGGACCACCGCGGCCGAGCCGCCGCCGCGTCGCACCGGCTCGGCGGCGGCCACCCAGCGGCCGTCCGGCAGCCGCTCCACGCCGGTGGCGGCGCCGATCTCGCCGCCGTCGGCGAACCGGTGCCCGAGGGCCTCCAGCGCGGACCGCTCCGGCAGCGCCAGGAAGCCGGGCTCGGCCTGGGTGACGGCGCTGTTGCGCTGGCTGGCGCGCGGCGCGGCGATCGCCTGCTCCAGGCTCAGGCCCCGGTCGAGGCGGCCGAGCAGCACCTGGAGGGTGGTGGTGATGATGGTCGCGCCGCCCGGGCTGCCGGTGGCGAGCAGCGGCTCGCCGTCGCGCAGCACGATGGTCGGGGACATCGAGGACCGCGGCCGCTTGCCCGGTCCGGGCAGGTTGGGGTCGGGGACGCCGGCGGCGAGCGGGACGAAGTCGAAGTCGGTCAGCTCGTTGTTGAGCAGGAAGCCCCGGCCGGGGACGGTGATGCCGCTGCCGCCGGTCTGCTCGATGGTGAGGGTGTAGGAGACGATGTTGCCCCAGCGGTCCGCCACCGTCAGGTGGGTGGTGTTGGGGCCCTCGTACGGCTCGGGGAGGGCCTGCCCGGTGTCCGCGCAGTCGGCCGGGTGGTACGGGTCGCCGGGGGCGAGCGGGCTGGTGAGCGCGTGGTCCGGGCTGATCAGGCAGGCCCGGGAGGCGGCGTAGCGCTCGGAGAGCAGCTGCCGGGTCGGGACGTCGCCGAAGGCCGGGTCGCCGACCCAGCGGTTGCGGTCGGCGAAGGCGATCCGCGAGGCCTCCAGGAAGTGGTGGTAGTACTGCGTGCTGCTGGAGCCGGAGAGGTCGCCGTCCTCCAGGATGTGCAGCGCCTCGCCGACGGTGGTGCCGCCGGAGCTGGACGGGGCCATCGAGTAGACGTCGTAGTCGCGGTAGGCGACGTGGGTGGGCGCCTGGCGGCGGGCCTGGTAGGCGGCCAGGTCGGCGGCGTCGACCTTCCCGGGGCGGGCGTTGCGGCCGGAGGCCGGGTCGACCGGCGGGTGCTGCACGGTGTCGGCGATGTCCTGTGCCAACGCGCCCTGGTAGAAGGCCTTCACGCCGTCCTTGGCGAGCAGCCTGTAGGTCGCGGCGAGGTCGGGGTTGCGCAGGACGGAACCGACCTCGGGGAGCTTGCCGTTCGGCAGGAAGATCTTGGCGGTGGCCGGGAAGTCCTTGAAGCGGCTGTAGTTGTCGGAGGTCTGGCCGCGGAAGGTGTCGTCGACGACGAAGCCGTTCTCGGCGATCCGCTCGGCGGGTTCGAGGTTCTGCGCGAGCGAGCGGGTGCCCCACTGGCGCAGTGCGGAGTCCCAGGTGGCCGGGGTGCCGGGGACGCCGACGGACAGTCCGCTGGTGACGGCGTCGGCGAAGGCGAGCGGCTTGCCGCCCTCCAGGAACAGTCCGGTGTCGGCGGTGCGGCCGGCCGTCTCGCGGCCGTCGACGGTGTGCACCGTGCCGGTGGCGTGGTCGTAGTAGACGAAGTACCCGCCGCCGCCGATCCCGGAGGAGTAGGGCTCGGTCACGCCGAGCGCGGCCGCGGCGGCGACGGCCGCGTCCACCGCGTTCCCGCCCTTGCGCAGCACCTCGATGCCGGCGGCGGTGGCGTCGGCGTCCACCGAGGCCACCGCCCCGCCCCAGCCCACCGCCTCGGGCGCCTTGGGCGGTGGCGCCGCGGCGCCGGCGGGGCCGGTGGTGGCCCAGACCAGTGCGGTGGCGATCAGCAGTGATGGCGCTAGGCGGGTCAGGGCCCTCATCCGGTCCTCCTGAGTCGACGTCACGTCAGTTGTTCCACAGGAGACATGAATCCGACAACCACACCGCACGGCTACCAACGGGTAGTTGACAGGAGGGACGGAGGGGACGCCCTGTTCCCCGCCGCCCCTGGCCCCGCTACGGCGCGCTGCGCTCCACCCGGCGCCGTTTGATGGTGCGGAACCGCCGTGCGACCTGCCGCGCCAGGTCGGCGGCGCCGACCAGCCCGGCCTCGTTGCCGAGCGCCGCGTGCACGATGCTGGCCTCGGGCCGGAAGCCGCGGCCGGTGAGGGTGCGGCGGAAGGTGTCCCTGGCCGGGCCGAGCAGCAGGTCGCCGGCCTCGGAGACGCCGCCGCCGATGACGAAGCGCCCCGGGTCGAGGCCGGCCGCCAGGTTGGCGATGCCGACCCCGAGCCAGGTGCCGACCTCGTAGAGCAGCTCGACGGCGGTCGGGTCGCCCTCCCGGGCGGCCTCGGTGACCAGCGGTCCGGTGATGCCCTCGACGGTGCCGCCGGCCCGGGCGAGCAGCTGCTGCACCACCGGGGACTCCTCCGCGACCAGTTCCCGGGCGTCCCGCACCAGGGCGTTGCCGGAGGAGTACTGCTCCCAGCAGCCGCGGTTGCCGCACGGGCAGCGGTGGCCGCCGGGCACCACCTGCATGTGCCCGAACTCGCCCGCCAGGCCGTACTTCCCGCGGTCGACGTAGCCGTCCCGGACGACCGCGCCGCCGATGCCGGTGCCCAGGGTGAGCATCACCATGTGGTCCTCGCCGCGCCCGGCGCCGAAGCGCCACTCGGCCCAGGCGGCCGCGTTGGCGTCGTTCTCCACGATCACCGGGAACCGCAGCCGCTCGCTGAGCGCCTGCTGGAGCGGCTCGTTGCGCCAGTTGAGGTGCGGGGCGAAGAGCACCCGGGAGCGCTCGGCGTCGACCCAGCCGGCCGCGCCGATGCCGACCGCGTGGACGTCGTGCCGGTCGGAGAGCTGGAGCACCAGCTCGACGATCACGTCCTCGACGACCTTGGCGCTCTTGCTCTTGTGCGGGGTGTCGGTGCGCAGCTTCTCCAGCACCTTCCCCTCGCCGTCGACGACCCCGGCGACCACCTTGGTGCCGCCGATGTCGACGCCGATGGTGGGCAGCCGCAGTATGCCCGCGGGCAGGGCGCGGCGGCGGCGCTCGGCGCGCGGGCCGAGGCCGAGCAGGGTGGGCAGGACGGCCGGCCGAGTGCTGCCATGGGGGCTGGTCACGGCTGCGGACGCTCCTCACGAGAGTCGGGTTCGGTGGGACCGGGGGCCGACGGCCGGGCCAGCTCGTGCGAGAGTTCGGCGAGGTCGGAGCCGCCGGCCATCTCGGTGGTGAGCTGTTCGAGGCCGATCTCGGCACGCGGGTGGCTGCCGGCCGTCCGCCCCCGTTTCAGCAGGGTGAAGTGATCGCCCACCAGGTAGGCGTGGTGCGGGTTGTGGGTGATCAGGACGACCCCGAGCCCGGCGTCGCGGGCCGCGGTGACGTACTTGAGGACCACCCCGGACTGCTTGACGCCGAGCGCGGCGGTCGGCTCGTCCAGGATGAGCACCTTGGCGCCGAAGTGCACGGCCCGGGCGATCGCCACGCACTGGCGCTGGCCGCCGGACAGGGTGCCGATCGGCCGGTCGACGTCGTGCAGGTCGATGCCCATCCGGGCGAGCGCCTCGCGGGTGGTGGCGCGCATGCCCTCGGCGTCCAGCCGCAGGCCGCCCCAGCGGCGGGTGCCCCGCTCGGAGCCGAGGAAGAAGTTGCGCCACACCGGCATCAGCGGGACGACGGCGAGGTCCTGGTAGACGGTGGCGATGCCGCGGTCCAGCGCCTGGCGCGGGGAGTCCAGCCGGACCTCCTCGCCGCCGACGGTGTAGCGGCCCTCGTCGTGCCGGTGCAGCCCCGCGATGATCTTGATCAGGGTGGACTTGCCGGCCCCGTTGTCGCCGAGCACGCAGCTGATCTCGCCGGCCCGCAGGGTCAGCGAGACGTCCTGCAGCGCGCGGACCGTCCCGTAGGTCTTGCCGACGCCCTCCAGCGCGAGCAGTTCGGTGCCCGCCGGTTCGGTGGCCACCGGGCGCTCCGTGCCGGAGCCGAGCTGGTCGTTCATCGCGGACCCCGTTCCGCCCGGCGCTTGACGTAGGCGTTGAGCAGCGCGGCCAGCAGCAGCATCGCGCCGAGGAAGAACTTGAACCAGTCCGGGTTCCACTGGGCGTAGATGATCCCCTTGCTGGCCATGCCGAAGATCAGCGCGCCGAGCGCGGAGCCGGCCACCGAGCCGTAGCCGCCGGTGATCAGGCAGCCGCCGATCACCGCCGCGACGATGTAGATCAGTTCGTTGCCGACGCCCTCGCCGGACTGCACGGTGTCGAAGGAGAACAGCAGGTGCTGCCCGAGCACCCAGGCGCCGAAGCCGACGCCCAGGTAGAGCAGCGTCTTGGTCCGGGCGACCGGCACGCCGACCGCGCGGGCGGCCGCCGCGTCGCCGCCGACGGCGAAGATCCAGTTGCCGAAGCGGGTGCGCAGCAGCACCCAGCTGCCGACCACCAGCAGGCCGAGCCACCACCAGACGGTGGCCTTGACCGTCAGTCCGCCGATGTTCACCTCGGAGGCGAACAGCCACCGGCAGCTCTCGAAGCCCTGCATGTCGGCGATCGACTTGGTGGAGACCGTCCCGGAGATCGCCTTGGTGACGCCCAGGTTGGCGCCGGTCAGCATCAGGAAGGTGCCGAGGGTGACGATGAAGCTGGGCAGCCTGGTGCGGCCGAGCATCCAGCCGTTGAACCCGCCGATCGCCAGCGTGGTGGCCAGCGAGACCAGCACGCCGACCCAGGTGACGGCGGTGAACTGGTAGGACACCATCGAGGAGGTCAGCGCGGCGGTGGTGACCAGCACGCCGGCCGACAGGTCGAACTCGCCGCCGATCATCAGCAGCGAGACCGGCACGGCCATGATCCCGATGGTGGAGGCCGCGTAGAGCACGGTGCCCAGCGAGGAGACCCGCAGGAACGGTTCGGCGACGGCGGCGAAGACCGTGAACACCGCGACGGCCGCGATCAGCGAGCCCAGCTCCGGGCGGGCGAGGAGGCGCCGCAGGGCGGCCGGACGGTCCTGGACGAGCAGGTCCGGGGTGGTGTAACCGCTCACCTGGTCCCCCTCGCGACGTACTCGGCGAGCGCGTCGGCGTCGTCCTTGGTCAGGATCTGCGGGCCGGTCGCGACGGGCTTGCCGCCGCCGAGCATGTCCAGGTTGGACCGGTACAGCCAGAGCAGGTCGACGCCCTCGTAGCCCTGGAGGTAGGGCTGCTGGTCGACGGCGAAGCCGACGCTGCCGGACTTGAGCCCCGCGACCACCTGCGGTCCCAGGTCGAAGGTGTCCAGCTCCACGCCGCGGTGGGCGTCCTGGACGGCCTGCAGTCCGGTGGCGGCCATCGGGCCGGACAGGGTGAGCACGGTGTCGATGGAAGGGTCGGCCTGGAGCTTGGCGGAGACCGACGCCCGGGCGTCGGGCATGTCGACGCCGTTGACGTACAGCACCTGGAAGCCGCCGCCGGCCTTGGACTGGGCGCCGGAGCAGCGCTGCTCCTGGCCGACGTTGCCCTGCTCGTGGATCACGCACAGCACGTTCTTGCGGCCGCGCGAGGCCAGCTCGGCGCCGGCCGCCTGGCCGGCCGAGGACTCGTCCTGGCCGATGTGGGTGAGCGCGCCGAACTTCGCGGAGAACTCCTGACCGGAGTTGATCGTGATGACCGGGATGCCGGCCGCCTTGGCCTTGCCGAGGACGCCGGCCATCGCGTCGCCCTTGGCGAGGGTGACCAGCAGGCCGTCGACCTTCTGGTCGATGGCGGCCTGGACGAGCTGGACCTGGTTCTGGGTCTGCGCGTCGTTGGAGTACAGGAAGGTGATGTTGTCCTTGGCGGCGGCCTGCTCGGCGCCCTTGCGCACGCTGTCCCAGAAGGCGTCGCCGGCGCCGGCGTGGGTCACCATGGCGACCTTCCAGCGCGGGGTGGTGACGGCGCTGCCACCGGCGGCCGCGGCCTTGGCGCGGGCCTCCTCGGCGCGTCTGCCTCCGGTACTGCTGCAACCGGCCGCGGTGACCGCGAGGGCCAGGACGGCGCACACGGGCCAGAAGCGGCGGGACGGGCGAAAGCGGGTTGTGCTCATCCCCATAGTCTCTCTGGCCCGGCCGCGCGGGATCGCACCGCCTCGCCCGGCGGTGCGAACGGCGCGCCAGGTAAGGTGCCCCGGGGGACCTTCCTGGAAGTTCGCTGAACATCTGGTCCGGAGCACCGCCGTCCGGGTGACAGACTAGGCGCCAACCCGAAGCGGGAACAACTCTGAAACGTGATGTTCCTCTCAGGTTCCGCACAGATTCGGACAGCAACCGATCATCCGCTGGTTGCCGTCTGATGCCATTGACGTGCGTCCGGGCGAGTGGGGCCCGGGCGGCGAGCGACCCGGATACGAGAACGCGATGGAACTGACAGGTACGCCATTCCTCATCCTCACCGTCATCCTGGTGCCGGTGTCCATCACAGTGGCGCTGCTCTTCTGGGGGAAGGTGCGCGGCCCCCAGCCGGTGCGCACCCTGTCCCGGATCGTCATGATCATGTTCTGCCAGGTCACCGCCGTGCTGATGGTCTTCGTGATGGTCAACAACGCGAACCTGATCTACGGCAACTGGGACGACCTGCTCGGCACCGGTGACCACGTCCGCGCGGTGCCCTCGGTGGCGCCGGTGGACCCGGCCGGCAACGGCAAGGACGGCTCCGGCGACGCCGCCAAGCAGCCGCCGAAGGTGCTGCAGAAGTTCGGCGGCGTGAACGACCCGGCGGTACCCGGCGACGTCCAGAAGACCGAGCTCAAGGGCCAGGTCTCCGGGGTCGACGGCGAGGTGCTGGTCTGGCTGCCGCCGCAGTACAACGACCCGGCGTTCAAGGACAAGAAGTTCCCGGTCGTCGAGCTGATCCCCGGCTACCCGGGCTCCTCCTCCACCTGGTACGGCACCCTCAAGGTCTCCGAGCAGCTCAAGCCGCTGATGCAGCAGGGCAAGGTCGCGCCCTTCATCCTGGTCTCGCCGCGCACCCTGCTGCTGGGCAGCCACCAGGACGCCGGCTGCACCGACATCCCCGGCAAGATCAACGCGGACGCCTGGATCACCCGCGACGTCCCGCAGATGGTGATGGACAACTTCCGCGCCGACCCGTCCTCGGACCGCTGGGCGATCGCCGGCTACTCGGCCGGCGCCCACTGCGCGGCCAAGCTCGCACTCGCCCACCCCAACCGCTACCGCGCCGCCATCGCGATGTCCGGCTACAACGACCCGGCCACCGAGGGCGACTCGCTGGTCGGCAAGGACCCGAAGCTGCGCACCGAGAACAACCCGGTCAACATCCTCAAGTCCGCCCAGCAGCCGCCGAAGGTCGCCCTGCTGGTCAGCGGCGCCAAGGGCGACGGCTACGAGGACGGCCAGGCGATCGCCGCCGCGGCCAAGGAGCCGACCAAGGTCCAGGTCGAGGAGAGCACCGGCCCGCACACCACCGACATGTGGAAGCGGATGGTCCCGAGCGCCTTCGAGTGGCTGACCGGGGTCATCCCGGTGCAGTGACCGACCGGCACCGCCGGAAGAACGGCCG